>JANQRQ010000269.1 GCA_028284485.1 Planctomycetaceae bacterium
CCACGACTATGCTACGGCTCGGGGGCTCGACGAAGCCACATCGCGAGAAATCGAGGCATTGCATGGCGAAGCCCTACGTAACGATCGCGCTTGCGGTGCGCTACCGATCGGCGGCTTGTTGGAGATTGCGCGTCGGCGCGGTCTTGGCGTTGCAACCGTCGACTTGCGAAACTCCGGCGATACGGCCGGCTCGCATGATCGCGTTGTCGGGTATGGTGCCTACGTTGTGAATGAAGGCGACGCCCCAATTCGCTCGTGCTTAGAGCCGTTGCTTGAAAAAGAGAGTGAACGTTGGACTGAAATCGATTGGATCGCAGAAGAATGCAGCGTTTTATTGGAACTCGCTGAACGATCAATTCGGTCGGGTGTTTCTACGGGAAAACCGATCAACATCGAACTTGACGAGTTCTCGGAACGGTTGCATTTGATGCGGGCGACATTTGTAACGCTGCGCATCAATGGGCAGTTACGCGGTTGCATGGGCACTTTAGTGGCCGGCAGACCATTAGCCGCCGATGTGGCGCGTAATGCGTACATGGCGGCTTTTGAGGATCCACGGTTTCGTCCCATGAAGGCTGATGAAGTTGACGGGCTCGATATTCATATTTCCATACTCAGCCCGAGTGAACCGATTGTCTTCGGGGCGGAAAGCGAATTGCTTAAAGCGATTCGCCCAGGGATTGACGGATTAATTCTGTACGAAGGCCGGCGACGGGGGACTTTGTTGCCTTCCGTTTGGGATTCGATCAAGAATCCGATGACATTTTTGCATCAGCTCAAGCAGAAAGCCGGATTGCCGGCCGCCTATTGGTCGCCGACAATTCGCGTCGACCGCTATACCGCTCGTTCATTCGGTTGGACGTTGGCCGATCGAGAGCTAGTGTTTGACGACTGACCAGCGGCAAGTCGGTGTGGTCCTGTGCAGAGATTCTACTTCTACCCTCGCTTGGCGGACTTAGTCTTTCTCGCGACTCGGTAAGCGCATCGGCGGGCGCCTTCGATGATGTGCTCGACTCGCTCGATGTCGATCTCATCGCCGAGGACTTGCTGAAAGACGGAAAGTTCGGCTCCGCACAGTCCCGTGCAGGCGGTGGCGGCTGCACAGATCGGGCAATGATTCTCGACGAACAAGAAGGAACCGTCATGGTTGTCGATGACTTCTGCCATGTAGCCTTCGTTACTTCGTATCTGAGAGAGTATATCGAGCCGTTTACGTAGCGATGCCCGTCGAGGCATTTTATCGCAATAGGCAGCGATTTGTTCACGCGTTCGAACGGCGAGAAGTTTTTCCAGGCCTTTGGCACCAAACGCCTGTGTCATCGATTGCACGAGGCCGACGGTCAACTCGGCATGGCCATCGGGGAAGAATCGGTCGGCGGCCGAGGTCAATTTCCAAAGCTTGACGGGGCGCCCCACCGGTTGTGGCTGTTCATCAAATGTGACGATTCTTTCATTCTGCAGCGCGTACAGATGCTGACGCACCGCCATGGCAGAAACGCCTACGTGCGCCGCGAGATCTCGCGCATCGCTCGGCCCCTCCTTTTTAAGCAGGTTGAGGATGACCTGACGCGAACGTTGTTTTGTCGGAGGCGGGGTTTGGGAACTGGGCATGCTTTATTTATAAAGAATTATCTTTACAAATTCAATAGCGGCCGTTACTATTTGTAAAGGATTTTCTTTTGAAACGAGCGCATGCCTGATCAGTGCGCCGCGTGCCAACAGGCGACGAGTGAGGAGACTGGCAAATGACCTGGGTGAAGGCGACGACCGTCGAAGAGCTACAGAATTGTCCGCAGTTGTTCCGAGCGTCCCCCAAGCAGATTGCCTTGTTTCAAGTGGACGGCCGCTCCTTTGCCGTCGACAACCGTTGTCCTCATGAAGGGTATCCCTTGATCGAAGGCAGCGTCGACGAGGCGTGTCTGTTGACATGCAACTGGCACAACTGGAAGTTTCGCCTTGAGGACGGGCAGTGCGTTTTGGGGGGAGATCATGTGCGCTCGTATCCCACGCGCGAAGAAAACGGCGAAGTGTGGATCGATTTGAGTGATCCGCCAGCGGATGAATTGTTGGAGAAAACGCTGGTTGGCCTGAAGGTCGCATTCGACGAGCGCGATTTCGGTCGGATTTGTCGTGAGATCACCCGGCTGCATTACTATCAACTCGATCCGGAGGTTGCCGTTTGGAAGGCGATCGAATGGTCGCACGACCGCTGGGAATTCGGCACGACTCATGCATATGCGGCGGCGGCCGATTGGTTGACTTTGGCGCGCGAGCAACACGAGATTTGGGATCGAAGGCTCGTTTGTTTGGCCGAAACTGTCGATCACATGGCGTTTGATGCGCTGCGGCGACCGCAGTTTCCTTATGCTGCGGTGGGTGACGAGTTCGATGCGGCAGCATTTACCGAAGCCATTGAGGCGGAAGACCGGGAAACGGCAGAAGGCATGGTGCTGCGGGCTATGGGTGACGGATTGCATTGGCCCGAATTGGAGCCGGCCTTCACGAAGTCGGCTTTAGCCCACTACAACGATTTCGGGCATTCGCTGATTTATGTGTTGAAAACTCGGCAGTTGCTCGAGCAGGGTGGGGCGAAGCTGGAACCATTTCTACTGCCAGCGCTGGCTCGCCATTTGATCTATACGACGCGCGAAGATTTGATTCCGGAATTTCAAGAATACGGAGCGGCGCTTGCGCAGATCGACGAGCCGAACAAAGAGTTACCCGAATCCGGGGAATTGTTTGGTGCTTCCGTCCGGCAGGCATTGGAATGGGTGATTGTGCATCGCGCGAGCGAACCGGTGGAAGCAGTGTACGATCAACTGCTTTGTTGCTTGGCAAGGAATCTGTTGCACTACAACCTCGAGTGCGAATTCGTCGTGGAACAGCCGGTTAGCCGCAACAAGAGTTGGCTGCACTTTACGCACGGCATTACGTTTGCGAATGCAGTGCGGGAAATGTGCAACACATATCCCGAATATTGGAATGCCGGTTTGTTGCAGATGGCCTGCTTCATCGGCCGGAATCGTGGTTATCTGGACGAAGCGATCAACGAGTCGGAATGGTTTGTTGCCGATGACGATGAGTTTTTCGGCGAGGCGTTCGATCGAATTCTCGACCACGGACTGCGCGATCCGATCTTTTCGGCACATCTGCTGAAAACAACAATTGCCGTGCGAGATGAATGTGCGCACGCATCCGATGATTGTGGGAAGTACTTACTGGCGGGGCTTAACCGATTTCTTCATTCGCCGATTAAACAGAAACATACCCGCCGGTTGGCGCATCAGGCGATTGCGTTGGTGAAGCGGGACTTCGACTGATCAATGTCCCGTTTTTGGGTGGTAGAACGTCGGGATCGAGCAGCGGGACTTGCATCACTGAGAGAATCGTTCGATCATGACGAACATTCATCATGTCGTTCGACACAACGACCCCAAGTGTGTTTTCGGTCATCGTTCAGATTCATCAGGAGGAGAAATGCCTAAGTTGACTGTCGAAGGTGTCGGGGATTTCGAAGTCCCGGAAAACAAGCGATTAGTTCTGGCTTTAGAAGAAGAAGCTGGTGTCGACCAGTTGCATGCCTGCGGGGGAAATTCCAAATGCACAACCTGCAAAGTGGAATTCGTTACCGGAGAACCGCAGAAGATGACCGCTGCTGAAAAGGAGACGCTGACAGCACGCGAACTGACCGGCGTGCGGTTGAGTTGCCAGGTTCTCTGCGATCAGGATATGACCGTGCGTGCGATCAGCCGCCTGGAAGGGAGCGGCCGCGCCGATGCCGGCGGCCGACCGACCGACGAACTTCAGCCGCAACCGGTGGAGTGGGTCGACTCGTAATTCGCGCATGCGACAGGACTTCTGGACGGCAGAACCGTGGCGGTGACATGATTTCCCGGCGAGTTCACCCATGTTGCGTATTTGAAGATTCTTTGAAATTCTTCGAAATCCCCGGCTGATTGTTGACAGACTTTGGCGATTTGACTCTAATTCTTACATGAGATTGAGACTCAATCTCAATTAAATGTCCCGTTTTGGGGGCATTTAGAGTCAGCCAGCCAGCGGAATCCTCTGTGGAAAGCCAGCCAGCCCGACTCAAACGTGGCACGTGTAGCCGTTGCCACGGAATTGAGTGTCTTAGGCCCTTGTTATCCACAGGAGGAGTTGCATGTTGAGTCGTCCACGAGTGAACCGCTACCAACGCGGATTCACGTTGATCGAGCTGTTGGTTGTCATCGCGATCATCGCGATTCTGATTTCCCTACTGATGCCCGCCGTGCAGCAGGCCCGCGAGGCCGCCCGCAGCACAAGCTGCCGGAACAATATGAAGCAAATTGGGCTGGCGATGCATAACTACCACGACGTCTACACGACGTTACCACTTGGTACGAACCCGCAGCTCTATGGTCCGCTTGTCGCGATTCTACCGCATTTGGATCAGGCCGCCGTCCAGGACTTGTATGACTTCGATCTCTACTACACGAATCCAAAGAACCTGGAAGCGATTAATCGCTCGATTCCGCTTTATCTGTGTCCCACGATGATTCTGCCGCGTGGAGTTCCAAACGAGCCTTGCAACGAAGCGGGTGGACCGACGAGCTACGGGGGCTCGATGGGGACGTCCGCGTCTGCGGACGACGGATTGTTCTCAGGGTACGGTGGCTTTAGGGCTCCAGTCCCGACACGGTTCAGGGATATTTCGGACGGTATGACCAATACGATCATGTGTGGCGAATTCAACTATCAATTGCCGGACTACGTGTGGTCCGCCTTTAGTTGCCGGTCTGATCCTTCCGCAAGTGGCAAAGCCCGATTTGGCAGTTACCGGTGGGCGCCGGGTTACCCAGGAGTTTCGCTGGGCGATACGTCTGGTGACTTCAATGTGAACGAGAAAGCCAATCGACTGACGTGGCGCAGTGACCATCATGGGGGAGCCAACTTTCTTTTGGCCGACGGTTCCGTGAAATTTGTTAACGAGAACATCGACTCGGAAGTGCTCGACAATCTGGCAGCCCGGAATGACGGAGAGGTTGTTGCCGGCAGCTTCTGATCGAGGAGATAGCGAGCGAGCAGTGGCCGCAGCTGGTTGTACGAATCTGAACCGGCATGCTGGAGTCTGATTTCACGACCCGACCGAGGTTTCCACATGCCGACTCGTATTTCGAGAGAAGTCGGCGTCCCTGATCGAGAGAATTGTTTAAAGAATTAAGGAATAGAACGGTGAACGTTTTTCATTCGGTACACCAGTATCGGAGCAATGGTCGTAGTCGCCAACTTGGCGTTACCGCGACACGGGAAGCGGCCCATCTGCGATTCACATGGTGTATTGTCAGTATTGTTGTGGTGGGCGCTCTGGGATGTGGATCGCAGGACGCGGATCCGCGAGGCGTGCGCGTTGCAGTGCACGGAAATGTAACATTGGACGGTACGCCTTTGTCGCGTGCCCGCATTGTCTTTTTGAGTGAAGGCGAAAAAGGGGCCGTCAAAGCGACCGGATCGATCGAAGACGGTACCTACCAGATCCCACAAGAGAATGGCCCTTTGGTCGGAAAATCGCGAGTTGAGATCTACTCTGAGATGGCAGACTTCGAAGAGTTCGAAGCGGCGAAAGCCTCGAACAAGCGAGTTACGAGACCGTCCGCAGTGTCGCGAATCCCGATCAACTACAATACACGGTCGACATTGACGGCTGATGTCCAAGAGCAAGAGGAAAACACGTTCGACTTCTCGCTAAAATCGGGAGCCGGGCGTCGCCGCTGATTCACCCATTTGGGGGACGTCGATATCTGGATCGTCTCAGTCCATGACTTCGTAGAATGTTATTGAACTTTCATTACCTGGTTTGTTGATTCGGCAATTGAATATGACGTCTGACAAGTCTGCTGTCGGGCTATCCACGATCGAAAGGATCACAGAAATGAGTTTCAAACGGATGATAATGCTGGCATTGGCGGCGGTCGTCGCCGTTCCTCAACTGGCGCAGGCGCATTTCCCCTGGCTGGTTGTGGATGAGGGGCACGGCAAACTGGGGGTTTACTTCGGTGAACTGGCGGAACCAGACGATCCGGCCATGCTCAAGTATTTGGAGGGATCGCAGGCCTGGGCCGTTGCGTCGAAACGTGCGCCGCAGGAAATCTCTCTGGCACGAACGGAAGAGGAATTCTCTGGTGACATTCCCGGTGAGGTCGACGGACGGCAACTGTTTGTTTTGCATAAGGACTTTGGAATCTTCAGTCGCGGCGATACGCCGTTTCGCCTGCAATACTACGCCAAGACGGGACCAGCTCTGGTAAGCAGTGCATGGAGCGAAGTCGATTGCGGAAAGCTGATGCCGTTGGACCTCATTCCTGAACGCGATGGCGGGGAAGTTCGGATTCAAGTATTGTGGCATGGCAAGCCGGATGCCGGCGCCGAAGTCAATGTGTCCGGACCTGGTATCGAGGATGTGGAGGCGACCAGCGACAAGAAGGGCTGGGTTCGTTTCGAATTAGGCGATGCCGGGTTATATTCCATCCGGGCCAAGCATGTGGAAGACGAGTCGGGCACGATCGATGGCAAATCTTTTTCGGATGTGCGACATTACTCGACATTGGCGCTTCGAGTGGGAAAAACCGAACCGGCGAAACAGGTGAGTAAGAAGTCGAACATCTCTGAAGAATCGTCGGTCTTTGCTGATCTTCCTGAATTGGTGACCAGCTTCGGGGCTGCCATTGCCGATTCGAATCTGTACGTTTTTGGGGGACATACCGGAGACGCGCACCAGTATTGGAACGAATCTCAAGCTGACACCTTATGGCGATTGAATCTGAGTGGCAGCGGCAAATGGGAGGCCGTCATAAAAGGTCCCCGTTTGCAGGGTCTGGCGTTAGTGGCTCATGAGGGCCAGCTTTACCGCCTGGGTGGATTCACTGCGAAGAATGCCGAGGGCGAAGAGCACGATTTGTGGTCACAAGATACGGTATCGCGATTTGATCCCAAACAGGATGAATGGTCACCGATGCCAGCCCTTCCGGAAGCTCGCTCGTCGTTTGACGCGGCTGTGTTGGACGGAACCATATTTGTCGTGGGTGGATGGAATTTACACGGTGGCAGTGAATCGCATTGGCACGAAACGGCCCATGCACTCAATTTGTCCGAAGATCACCCTCAATGGAAGCCGCTGCCCCAACCACCGTTTCAACGGCGGGCATTGTCGGTGGCTGCTCACAACGGGCGGGTCTACGCGATCGGCGGAATGCAAATGGAAGATGGTCCAACGACGCGAGTTGACATCTTCGACCCTGCCACAGGCGAGTGGTCGCTCGGCCCCAGCTTGAACGGTGAGCCGATGGAAGGTTTCGGTAGCGCAGCTTTTGCCGTCGGCGGCCAGTTGTTTGTCAGTACGATTCGTGGGAATCTGCAGCGTTTGTCTGAAGATGGCTCCCAATGGGAGAACATCCACAAGTTGGAGCGATCCCGCTTCTTTCATCGCATGCTTCCATTGTCTGCAGACAAGCTGCTGTTTGTGGGTGGGGCCGACATGTCGGTGGGCAAATTTGCCGAGCTTGATGTGGTTGATGTGGATTAAGTCCTGGCGAGGCGCAAAATTTTTCTACTCGTAGGACGGTCCCTAAAACGTTTGCAGTCAAACGCGCGCGAGCGAACCAACGATTGAACATGTCGTCGATTCCTCGGGCGCAACGACTGCGTTCGGACCCCGTATTTTCGAACGAATGGACGCGTTACCACAAGCTTGGGTCACGTGACTGGCCCATTGACGCTGCTTGACGGTTGAGAGGTAATCAATGGCTGTAGAGTTGCTTTCGGTTTGGAAAGCCTACCAATCGGGCCAATTAAGCCGTGCCATGATTCTTGTCAATTCCCACTTGGTGCGGCATAACGACGACGGTCGCGGTTGGGAGATCCTCGGGTTGATTCAATATGCCAGAGGGAAAGTCGGCATCGCTGTGTCTGCATTGGAGCGGGCGGCATTATTTGTGCCGTTGGTCCCGGCGGCCCGAGTTTGCCTCGCGCACGGCTATGGAAGGATTGGGTGCCCAGAACTCTCCCGTGATTTGCTTTTAGAATTGATCGACGACGAGTCGGTTTCGATTCCGCTTCTGCTACAGGTTGCCGCCGGTTTGGATGCCGTCGATCAGCCAAGGTTGGCGATGCGCGCCTGCCAAGTCGCTGCCCAGCGGGATGCCGACCACGCGCAGGTTTACTACGATCATGGATATTATGCGGCACGCAGTGGTTTTCCTCCGCATGTGACGGAGTCACTCGCGCGGAAGGCACTCGAATTGGACCCGGACAACGTCCGCTTTCGAGTGGGACTGGCTTCGATGCTGATCCGGCAAGACCGCAACGACGAGGCTTACGAATTCGTACGAGAATTTTCAAATGCTCAAATTGAGCAGATTAACTGCCGTTGCTGTTTGGAGCGAATCGTCCAGCTATTTGAAGAAGCGCATGACTACCGTCGCGTTGTGCTGTGTCGGCAGCAGTTACTTTCTCTGGAATTGCGCGGAGTCGAGTCGGATTGTGAATAGTCGAACCACTGCATTTTTCGCCAGTGAACCAACCGAATTGGACAAATACTTGACATTTCTATTTGAATCGCGGTGTCGAACCGAGGGGGTAGTTTGACCATGACATTTTGGATGCTCGTTACTACGCATGTTCAAGCATTTCTCGGGGTCGCTTTGTTATTGTATTTCTCGGTTGTCATGCGCAACGCGGTGGCCTTATTCGCGATTCCTCTATTCAACAAGACCGTGCGGAAGTACCGAAAACAGATTCAGCTTGCTGCCGCTTCGCAAATTCGCAAGCAATCGATGCCCGGCCGCACTTTGCCGATCCGAGACTTTGGAATCTACCTGCAGAATTCGGTGCCAATCGCTGTAATCGCTGCAGCAATCATCATGTCGCAGCCCGGCTATACTGCTGCCGGAGAGAATTGGCCATCTTTTCAAAACGGTGGGCAGGTCTCATTGGAAAGCGACCATGCTGCCAAGCTTTCCGAAAGGAAGTGGACCGCGACAATTAAGGGCTATGGTCAATCGAGCCCCGTCGCCTTCAATGGTCAAGTGTATGTCACATCGGTCTCCGGCGAGAATAAGGATCAGTACCACATCACAGCCTACCGCATCGCGGATGGCGAACAGATTTGGCAACACGACCTTGCCAATGCCACTCCCCAAGAAAACAACAACTATGTCAGCAAAGCGGCGCCAACCCCGGCAGCCGACGACAATGGCGTCATCTGCTCCTTTGAAGGGGGTAACCTTGTTGCATTGACTCACGAAGGAGTCGTTCGTTGGGAACGCAATCTTGTAGAGGAATATGGCGCGATCGATGCACGCCACGGATTAGCGGCCTCACTTGAACAATCAGACGATGCCGTTTTCGTTTGGGTCGAACGTCAGACCGATCCTTACGTCCTTGCTGTCGATAAACCGACTGGCAAAACGATCTGGAAAGTTCCTGGTATTGGGGCCACGAGTTGGGCAAGTCCCAGGCTGATTGAAGTAGATGGTGGGAGTCACCTGGTACTGAGCGGTATCGGCACGCTGAAGGGGCTCGACCCAGAGACCGGAGAACAATTGTGGTCGTTCGATGGCATTTCTGGCAATTCGACGCCGACGCCGATCCCCATGGGCGAAGGACGCTTTCTCATCGGCGCGACCGTCGGCCGCGAATCGTCTGGCGACGGCAATGCTGCGGAGTCGAACGGTGTTGTGGCAATTCAACAGGTCGAACCGGGTGTTTGGAATGTCGACTACCTGTGGAAGGCGAAACGGGCTACCAGTTCGTTCGGTTCACCAATCATCCACTCTGGTTTCGCCTACTTCGTTAATCGTAGCGGCGTACTGTATTGTCTCGATGCGACATCCGGCCAAGAGGCGTACGCCGAACGTGTCGGAAGCAGTGTGTGGGCGACTCCAATTGCGTTTCAAAGTCGGCTGTTGTTTTTCGGAAAGGACGGCGTAGTGAAAAGCATCGCCGCGGGCAACACTTTTCACGTGTTAGGTGAGGCCAATGTGCTTCCCGATCCTGCCGCCGACTCAGGTGCGGGCGAGGCCAATCCGTTCGGCGGTCCGACGTTGTATGCGGGGATCGCTGTCGACAACACGATTCTCGTTCGGAGTGGGAACGAGTTGATCTGTCTTGGCCCGTAGACTTCATCCCATTCATTCCCGCGATGAATAAGTCGATCGGACCGTCGCTGGGGGATTGAATAGGCCAAGTATCACTCGATGATCGGCGTTTCCAACGTGATTGGCTCGGAACTGCCATCGGCCGCAACCGAAACGGGAATCCTCCAGCGGGCAGTATCCATTTTGCACAATCCCCCAACGCCATCGCGACAGTAGTTAAATGTCAAAGTCAAGTCGAAGGTTGCCGTGCCGGATTGGCTGGCCATTGGAATCGCAATGGCCACGCGATCGTTCTCGGCGGTTGCTTTCTGTCGTTTACTGAGATGTTCCGGTGCAATGACTTGTTGGTCAGCGTTCGCCTGCAATCGGTAATTGAGCGGAGCCAACGGATTGATTTTGAATCCCGTGGGGAGGTTCAACTTAATCTCAAACTGCAGAGTGCCATCGGACTGAACTGTTTGCGTTGCCACAGTCATGACCTCGGAGTTTTCCGTCAGGTACTCCAATTCTTCCGTGGGAATCGGCGTTGGCGGTTCCAGTCCGGCAATCTCAAACACTTCGAATTGATTCGTTTTGAGATTGGCCGTGCAAATCCGATGGTTGTTCGTATCGGCAATAAAGAGCGTCTCGCCCGCGATGGCCAAACCGGCTGGTTCTGAGAATCGGGCCGGTTCAAGACGGTTCCCCGCTGTTCCGTCCCCGAGCCAGGTTGTTACCTCATTGGTATCGAGATTGATATGTTTGATTTTGTGGTTGTAACTGTCTGCGATGTACAAGGCGTCGTCAACATACGCCACACCCAGTGGATGCTGCAGTCGCGCATCAGCCCCAATGCCGTCCTTGTCGCCGAATGCAAACAATGATTGACCGCGCGGCAGCTCTGAGGTGCCGGCGATTGTCGTCACTTCGGCATTCTCTCCGATGCCGATTTTGCGAACTGCCGATCCTTCGCTGTCAACGACGTACATGAACGACTCACCATCGCTCACCACTCCGGATGGTTGCGCGAGCGCCGACTCCGCTAAGGGACCGTTGATAATGTCTTCGCGTCCCGTGCCGGCGTAGACCCCAATGACGTTGGTCCCCAATTCGTGCGACCACATTTGGTGCGGCCCCGCCATGGCAATGTAAAGCACGCCGTTCACATGCTCGAGAGCCCAGGGGCTATTGAGACCAGCTGTGTTGAGATGCCCACGAGAGATGCGTGCTCGGGACTGTTCACCGGTTCCCACCAGAGTCGAAACAGTTTTGGCGGTTAAGTCGACGACTCGAATCGCGTGGTTCTCGGTGTCGGCGACATACAGCGTTTCGCCCACGAGGGCCATTCCCTGTGGATGATCGAACATCGCTTCGGAATAGGAGCCGTCCTTAAATCCCATTGCTCCGTTGCCAATAACATCGACGAGCTTGCCATCCAATGTCGAGATGACAATGCGGTTGTGGTTGCTGTCGGAGACGAATAGGCGATTGCCAGCTTCGTCGGCGTGCACTTTTCCAGGATACTTGAGTGGACCGGGCGGGACGCGATCGCGTTCGAGATCGAACCGAATCGGCGACCGGTCGAGCGTGCCTTTGGCGGAGTGATATTCGACCAATCGGGCGATAATTGCGTCGAATAACTCGCGATGCCCCTCTCCAGATTGCGATCCCAGGTAGTATCCTTCGGGATCGATCAATGCCAATGTGGGCCAGGCCCGAGTGCCGAATTTCCGCCAAATAATTCTGTTGGAATCGTTCACGACGGGATGCTCGATTTCGTAGCGGACGATTGCTTGCCGAATGGCTTCCGAATCTTGTTCGTTGTCAAATTTCGCGGAATGCACTCCGATGACGACTAGTTCGTTCGGGTACTTCTGTTCGAGGTATTTGAGATCCGGCAGGATGTGCATGCAGTTAATGCAACAATACGTCCAAAAGTCGAAGAGCACGATTTTTCCGCGTAAGTCCTTGAGATTGATGTCGCCGCCTGTATTCAACCAGGCCGTGCCGCCATCGAGCATGTCTTCCGGTGCTTTGGCGCGGTTGGGGAATGGATTCTCGGGAACGTTGCCTTGCTCGTCTGTGACTTCGTCATTCGAATTGGTCGCAGATTGAGTTTCGTCCAATGGGTTCGCAGCAGCGAAACCAATAGAGGTGAGCACAACGATTCCAAGAAATAAGCCTGCAATTGCGGAATTCCGGATCGACATTCTGGCAACTATCCTTTCGGGAATTCGATTCATGGAAGGAGCCGTATTGGGGGCGTGCAATGCCCCCGCGACTCGTCAGACCGCCGGTGCTTGCTCGCTTGATTCATCGTAGCAGACGGCAATTGCAGGTCTAGTCTCTGCCCCCGATTGAGAAGCAAATGTCGGGCGAACACCGACTTCCAATGAATGCTCTTAGAAGAATCTAACGGTATCCGTGAGTAATCCGATGAAGTTCGGGTTTCCCGCCGGCAACTTACTTTCTGCCCAGCATCCGATCGAGTGAATCGGAAGTTTGATAGATGAGAGCTTCCGGCCAGTGTTGGAACGGGTGAAAATACTCAAATGTCAAATAGCCGCGGTATCCGACTGAATCAAGGGCCGCGAGAACCGAAGGCCAGTCGGTCGTTCCATCGAGCAAGGGTCGAAACGAATACAAATTGAACTCGTTTGTGCCGCGTTTGTCGTATTCCTTGAGGTGAATGTTGCGAATGCGCTTGCCGCAAATCTTGATCCAGTGTTCGGGAAACTGATACTGCATGATATTCCCGGTATCGAAGTGAATGTTGACATAGTCACTGTCGAAGCTGTCGACGAAGGCATTCATTTCGATGGGGCTCAGCAAGAAGCCATTGGCGAAGATATTTTCCAGGTTGAGAGAGACTCCCGCTTTTTCGGATTCTGACAAGACATTGCCAATGGCCTCGGCAGCACGCCGGTGGCAGATATCGTTCGGCACGGGAACATCTTCTGGATCCCAGGGAATGTAGACGGCACCTGGTACAACCAGAAGATTTTGAGTCCCTAGGTCGCGGGCGGCGTGAATCATCTTCAGCGCAAGTTCTCCGCCGGTTTTGCGTCGTTCTGCGTCATTGCTTGTGAGTGAATACGGCCAAAATAGAAACGAGCAAACGCCGCTAATGTCGATGCCGATACTGCGAGCCATATCACCGATGGCCTTCAGGTCGGCGGAACTCGCTTCCGGGGAAAGGTCGCCTTCTAAATTGTAGTTGACCTCAATTCCGTCGAATCCAGCATCCTTGGCAAGTTGAAAGCATTCGCGCAAGGACATCTGATCGGGATAGGGGAAAGCCCACATATTGATGGACTTTTTCATGTTATACGGTTTACCAGGTTGCGTCGTCGGCTGAGCCTGCGAAACATTCGGCTCTGGGTCGGCAGCGATCAATCCTTGTGAGGCCAAAAACGCCGATCCGAACGCCGCCGTATAAGAGATCAGCTCTCTCCGGTCGAGTTGCGGGGCGGCGAGTCTCGGTGAAGAGTCGGCTGCATCGGTCATGGGAATTCCCCTTTTTCTTTATATTGTTGCAGCATCGAAAACTGCGCAGTGCAGAAACAGTTTCGAAAAGTATCGACGATTTGGCTGCAACCAGGATTAACCGGCCGCGCTGAGAGTGACTGTGGGTACGTTGAAAGCCTTGATCGTAGTGCAGTATCTCGTGGTGTTCAATATGCGGAAAATGCCAGAGAAGATCCATTGCGGCAACGGGACGTGGTATTTGACTGACGACCGGTAATGCCCATGAATTTGCTTGCTCGTCTCAGGGCGAGGCGGCAGAATGAATTGACTCTTTGCAACGGGAAAATGGCAGAAAGGATAGAGCCATGGCGTTTTTGACTCGGCGTGACTTTCTAAAAGGAATGGCGATCGGAGCCATGGGCATCTCCCCGATCGTGCGGGCGGACGAAGTTCCGTCATTCGAACAGCGCACATTCACATACAAGAGGGTTGGTGACCTTGAGATAAAGGCCCAAGTGTTCCAACCGCCGGTCGAACGTCCGAATCCCGTCATTATGTGGATTCATGGTGGTGCGTTGATCATGGGTTCGCGAGCAAGCGTCAGTCGACCGGTTCGCGATTCGTTCTTGAAAGCGGGATACACAATCGTATCGATCGATTACCGCTTGGCACCCGAAACGAAAGCTCCGCAGATTCTTGAAGATGTGGCCGACGCTTACGAGTGGTTAAGGACGCAAGGGCCCGGTCTGTTCGGAGTCGATACGTCGAAGATCGCCGTCCTCGGAAGTTCTGCCGGAGGGTACTTGACGCTAACGTGCGGCTATCGTTTACAGCCGCGGCCTGTGGCGTTGGTCTCGTTTTGGGGATACGGAGATTTGCCTGGGCCCTGGTATAGCGAACCGAGTGAGTTTTATCGCCGACTGCCGTTAGTTGCGAAGGAGGATGCCTACGCCGGTGTTGGCGGCAAACCGGTGGCCGATGGCAACCAAAACCGAAACGGCCGTCGGGATTTTTATTTGTATTGTCGGCAAAACGGGCTATGGCCGAAGGAAGTGGTTGGTTTTGATCCTCACACGGAAGATGCAAAATTTGATGCGGTCTGCCCCGTGCGAAATGTCACTTCTGAGTATTCACCGACGCTATTGATTCATGGAACTGAAGATACGGACGTACCCTACGGGCAATCCGTGCTCATGGCTGGACAATTCAAAAAACATGGTGTCGATCATCAGTTTATTACCGTGCCGGATGCGGGGCATGGACTGAGTCGTGGCGACCGCGGATTGGTGAATGCCGCTTATCGAGAAGCATTCACGTTTGTCGATAAGCGCATGCGCTTGGAGGGCCGATGACTCATGATCGAATGGGCATCGCGTCGGTGGATCGCCTGTCTGCTGCTTGGGACTGCGCTGCAGTTCTTTGCGTCCTCGGATTCCATTCTTGCACAAGCCGTTGATAAGAAGGTGGACGTTGTTCTGCGGAACGGCCAGGTCGTCACTGTTGATGACGACTTCAGTGTTGCTGAAGCAGTCGCGATTGACGAGGGTCGCATCCTGGCTGTCGGCAAGAATGAGACGATTAATCGACATATCGGTAGCGGGACTCGAGTTCTTGACTTGCACGGCAAGATGGTCCTCCCGGGATTAATCGAGACCCATTGTCATGCCATCGGGGTCGGGAATTCCGCTTTAGAACAGCCGTATGTGGAACTGAAGACAATTAGCGATGTGCAAGCTTGGATTCGCAAACGGGCTGACGAAGTTCCGAAAGGGCGGTGGTTGCGCGTGCCGCGGACCGACATCACGCGGCTCGTCGAGCGACGGCACCCGACACCGGCTGAGTTAGATGCAGCTACCACGACGCACCCCGTGATCTTCAACGCAGCACGGAAAAACGTGCTGAATTCCCTAGGGTTTGAGCTTGTCGGTGTGAAGAACGATCCGCAGACAGCACCGCCGGAATTGGAAGGACGAGTTCGCCGTGACAAATCGGGGAAGCCGGTGATGATCATCGGAGGCGATAGTTACCTGCGCAAGTTTGCAACCGCCCGGGAATACAGCGAAGAAGAGACGCTGAGTGCGCTGCGACGTGTGCATCGCCGATACAACGAAGTGGGCATAACAAGCATATTCGAGCGGGCCTCGAATCGTGAGGGCGTGGATGTTTACCGCAAGTTGCGCGATGCGGACGAACTGACGGTCCGCACAACGCTTACGATTCGCCAGCAGTTTCGATCGGGTGACGCGGTTGGTCCCTTTTCTGAAAGCCTCGGGCTCAAAACCGGGGATGGAGACGACTGGGTACGCATCGGCCCCTTGAAGATTACCGTTGACGGCGGCATTCATTGGGGAAACACGTACCTGCGAGAAGAGTACGGTGATAAGCGGGTGGCGTTTTACGCTTTAGATGATCCACAATACCGCGGGGATATCAGCTATTCGACCGCTCTGTTGAAGGATGTGTTCTCGGCAGGGCACCAACTCGGTTGGCAAATGTGTTGCCACGTGACAGGTGATGCCGGTGTCGATCGTGTCCTGGAGGCACTTGCCGCTGTTGATAGAGAAACTCCGATTAACGATCGGCGGTTCACCATGACACATGCTTACTTTCCCGCGATCGATTCGATCGAACGCGCCCGAGGATTGGGCGTGTGTGTCGATACGCAGCCTTATCTGTATCTCAAAGATGCAGAGGCCATGGCCGAAGTCTATGGCACCGAATGGGCAGAGCGGTTTATCGGTCTCGGCGATTGGGTTGCCGGCGGAATTCCGTTGGCCATTAATAGTGACCATATGATTGGATTGGATCCGGATCATGCGATGAACTCGTTCAATCCGTTTTTGATGATGTGGATTGCTGTCGCTCGGCGTACGGACCAAGGGAATATCTATGGCGAGCGACAACGGTTGTCGCGGGAAGACGCATTGCGGTGCGTGACTCGGCACGCGGCCTATTTGAGCTTCGATGAAGATCGCAAGGGCTCGTTGGAAGCTGGAAAACTGGCCGATCTCGTGATCATTGACCGCGATTATTTGACCTGTTCCGAAGAAGAGATCCGACAAATTCGTCCGCTGGCGACAATGGTTGACGGCGAATTCGTGTACACTGCCGAAGAGTGGTCACTCTCTAACTAAAATGGGGCAGAAGTTGGCGGCAACATCGAGCCTTTGGCCACGGATTTCGGGTGATTTGAATCGTTTCCGTTCTAGAGCTAGAGATCATGGGGAGTCATCGAGATATGAAACGTCGAGAGTTTCTGGCAGCTACTTCCGCAGCATCGTTATTGCCGCATTTCGCGTGGGCACAGGATGCTCCGCAAGATATCCGGATTACTCGCATCGTTGGATTCAGCGTAATGAGCCGACGGTCAAAAGTGGCTGGCAAGAATTCCCGACTTGATGTTCATGGGGATACGGCCACCGATCGCATGGTGCGGATTTTTACCAATACGGGACAAGAGGGAATCGGAAACTGCCGGGCATCGCGCGCCGATGCCTCCGAGCTACTGGGAAAGAACCCATTTGATTATTTCGACGCCGATCAGCCTGGGGTCATTAGTCCGCTCGGGACCGGGTCGATGCCGCTATGGGATCTCGTCGGTCGGGTCATGAACAAACCGGTTTACGAACTGTTAGGTGGAAAGGGGCCGAAGCGCGTGCCTGTTTACGACGGCTCGATCTATTTCGCCGACTTATTGTCGCAGTATGCCGACAATTGGGAGTATCGGTTCCGGGAAGAAATCGATATGGCGCGTGATGCCGGTCATGTCGCCGTCAAAGTGAAGATCGGTCGCGGAAACAAATGGATGATGCGAGAGGAAGGAGACGCACGCGACGCGGCAATTATCAAGTTGATTCGCGAACATGCCGGCCCTGATTTTCTGATCGGTGTCGATGCCAACAATGGATACGACTTGGCTGGAACGAAAAAACTCTTTGAGCAAATCGGCGATGAAAAAATTGCTTTCGCGGAAGAGATGTTTCCCGAGGAAGTGGACCACTGTTTGGAATTCAAGGCGTTTCTGAAATCAAACGGCTGGGACACACTTGTCGCCGATGGGGAAACTCAGAAAGACTTAGGGGCCTATTTGCCGTTCATGAAGGCGGGGGCGATCGACGTTTATCAAGGCGATATGAATCGCTTTGGATTCGAAGGAATTCTGACGGAGGCGTCTTGGGCTGCCGAGCACGGCGGTAGAGTGGCTCCGCATAACTGGGGATCGCAGGTCGGATTCTTCATGCAAGTCCAAATCGGTCGCGCCATCACAAACTTCTACCGCGCCGAAAATGATCCACTGCGCAACCAAATCGTTGTCACCGATGGATACAAGATTGAAAACGGCACGGCAGCGCCGCCCGATGCACCCGGATGCGGGATGACCGTCGACGAGGCGAAGTTCGGCAATAACGTGCGAATGTCGTTCGATCTACAGGCTTGAAATAGGGCGCTGTTGAGTCAGTCGTTTGCCGACTCAATGAGATCGACGTACGAGTGCGCCAGCAGGTCATCCTCTTCGATGCCAAAACGCTCTCGCAGTTCAGCCAGTAGAGAGTGTCCGTCCGATTCCGCTTGATCGGGAGAGAGTACGGCTTCGAATTCGAGAAATGTTCCCAGAGCAGTCACCTCATCCAAGTGTATCCGTACGTTTTGGTAGAGAGATATCGTACGTTGCTTCTCGACCACCGATCGAATGCCAAGGACACCTTCCAGCATGTCTTTGAGCAGTTGTGGGTCGGATACAGGAAACAAATGGTAGCGGCTTAAACGTGTGGCTGTCCCATCGGGGCGATCGTAGGCAATAAGCACGGCCTGTTCGCCCGCGATCTCGCGCAGTTTCAGTCGGCCCTGAGTCACAACAAAATAGGTATCACGCTGACGTTCGACTCCTGCGTCGGTTGCTCCGAGTTCTTGACAAACTTGGAGGGCATTTTTGAGGCTTTTCAGTTTGGCCTTTAGCTCAATGTTTCGTCGCGGAGCAGAAACTGAATCGGACATTTCTTAAGGCTTTCGAGCAATGCTTGCGATGAGTGAAACTCGACGCGTGGGATTCCGACTGTGAACTCCGCATCCAGGATCTCCATTCAACTGATCCATCCCAGGCGCTGACAGATCGGTGGGCCCAAAACGAGCAGGCCGACAACGATCGACGTGAGGGCTGTCATGAGTACTGCAGCAGCTGCCACATCTTTCGCGATTTTGGCATTCTCATTGTGATCAGGCATGACGAGATCGACAATCGTCTCGGCTACGGTATTTCCGGCCTCGGCAGTGATAACAAATCCAATCGTTAACGCCAGGACCGACCACCGTATGGCCTCTAAGCCGAGCCAGACGCCGATCGCTATTACCATAGCTGCGATGACAAAATGAATGCGAGCGTTTCGCTGTGTGACCAATAGATAACGTAGGCCGCACAATGCACAACGCATCGATTGCCAAAAAGTCGATGATCGCATGGAAGGCTCCCGACAGCGAGTTTCCGACAAAGGAACTTTCGTTCCGTCATCGTAGCTTTAGTGCGGCCGGCTGCGAAGTGTGGCGATGTCAGTCAGAATTGTGACCCACGGGGCGCCGAAGCCCTAAGAGTCAAACTTCGAATGCTGCCGCTAGATCGCGCGATTTGACAATGAGACGGGCCTAGATTGCCGGGACTTCTCCCACGGTCGCAGAATCAGAGACTGCGACAGCCATGGATTCACGCCGTGGCCGTTTGACTCCGGCCCGTAACGACAGCAATGTCGCTTCCGGTTTGCAGTTTAGACGCAGCGGATAGCGGCCTGAAATTCCACGCGACACATGCATCAACGTCGGCGGTTTGCGAAACGTTCCGCCGGCGTATCGAACACCGTGAATGCTGGGGGAATAGACGGGGCCTATGAAGGGCAGCACAACCTGTCCACCGTGGTTGTGCCCCGACAGCATCAAATCGACGTCATGACTCCGAGACCAATTGAAATTGTCGGGAGTGTGGCTCAGTAGAATGCGGAATTCTTCCTCGGGGCTCTGCGAGAAATTTGGGTGCTTCGCCATCCAAGGCATTTCGGAACCACCGATGACAATCTTGTGATTTTCGTGTTGCAGGTCGAATGTTCTTCCCGCGACGTTGATCCATCCGAGCTCTTCAATGGCCTTATGAATGGACCTCTCTTCGAGATACCAGTCATGATTCCCGAGAATAAAGAAACGGCCCAGCGGTGCGTCTAGGCGGCCCAGTGTCGTTGGCAGCCAATCCGTCAAACGCTGCTCGTCCAGAAGATCGCCCGTAAAGACGACTAAATCCGGTTCCCACTCCGTCAGGTGATCGAACAAATAGTCGAAATAACGACGGTCGGGAGTCCCATGAAAATGTAAGTCGCTGATATGCAGGATCGAAAGGCCATCGCAGGCGGCTGGCAATCGGGGTAGGAATGCCTCTTTTTCGGTGAGTTCGATTTGGTAGATTTCGTTACCCGGAACTTTGGCCAGGTAAGAATGGTATCCGTCACCTTGCGGGCATTCGCCGATCTCTGCAGCAATGTCAATAGTGCGGCAATGCACTTCGTAGTTCGCACGTTGCCAGCACTGCCAGCCATGACGACACCAGGATACCACGAATCCGGCGAACCCCATGGCGCAGACGGTGAGATAAGCCTGCCAGCCGACAGAGAGGTCGGTCCATGCACCACCGAGAATCAGTCCCGGGCCGGAGATGCCGACAAACCAGAACAAAACGGGTGGAAAAAGGGGGATGAGCAGGTCATGTGCGTGCCGGACTTGCGTCAACACAGACTGAGGGATTCGGAGTCCGTGCACCCGATTAACAATGGTGACCAGCAGCTCGATATGACCGATGACGAATACAATTAGCAAGCACGTATTGAGCAGGCTGAAGTTCATTTGCAGCTTGATTTCGAATTCTGAGGTGGGAAGCCTACGGGGTGGTCAATGACTCGAATCGGTCATTCTAAGTCGCTCGAGAATATAGGGGAACGGCAACTTCTGTGAATTCCGAACGGGAAATATCGTAAAAAGGCCGGAGCACTCGGAGATGGCCCGTGCGTCGGTGTTTGTTGGCGCGTTTTCCGGATTATACATCACTTTTCGGCTGATATTCGATTTGGCCAGCCAATGCTGCTTTTCTAAGATTGTTTTGTGCCGTTTGTGTGATCTGCCATGAATTCGCCAGATTTCCCGCTCAACTTGGTTGGAATTCTCTGGTTGGCTGACAATACTCCTCCAACGGAATACGGCTGCACGAAATCGCAACCACCAGTCGCGAAAGGTCGCTTCTTTTAACCCCGAACTTCACCAATGGGCTACCGCAACCTTAAGGAGTGTTTGATCGATCTCGAACGAGCTGGGCAACTGGTGCGCCTTGATCAGGAAATCGATCCCTATCTGGAGGCTGCCGAAGTCCAGCGCCGCGTTTACCAGGCCGGCGGCCCGGCGATCGTTTATGAGCGCGTCAAAGGTTGCCGGTTCCCGATGGTGAGCAATCTCTTCGGTACGTTGGAGCGAACGCGTTTCTTGTTTCGAGATGCGCTGCAGGCAGTGCGGCATTTGGTCGAGCTAAAGATCGATCCCATGGCTTTCTGGAAGAATCCATGGCAATACCGAGGAGTCGCGCGTGCCGCCTTGTCGATGCTGCCGCGACGTGTCCGTTCAGGAAATGCAGTCCGAAACGAAACGACGATCGATCAGCTTCCGCAACTTCAATGCTGGCCGGATGACGGCGGCGCGTTTGTCACACTACCGGAAGTCTATTCCGAGAATGTCGACCGGCCCGGCTTGATGCAGTCGAATTTGGGAATGTACCGGGTGCAGCTGTCGGGTGGGGAGTATCAGCCCAATCAGCAAGTCGGTTTGCATTACCAAATCCATCGCAGTATCGGCGTTCATCATGCGGCGGCAATTCGGCGTGGCGAACCATTTCGAGTCAACATCTTCGTCGGAGGCAGTCCCGCGATGATGTTGGCGGCGGTCATGCCGTTGCCTGAAGGACTTTCCGAATTGACGTTTGCCGGCGCTTTGAGCCGTCGTCCAATCCGCATGATTCGACAGAATACCGGATTACCCGTCTATGCCGAGGCCGATTTCTGCATCTGCGGCACAGTCGATCCGGATCGATTGCTGCCGGAGGGACCATTTGGCGATCACTTGGGCTACTACAGTTTGGCTCATGATTTCCCAGTGTTGAATGTTGAAAAGGTTTACCACCGAGACGGGGCTGCCTGGCCATTTACCGTCGTGGGACGACCTCCTCAGGAAGATACGTCTTTTGGGCAGATCATCCATGAATTGACTGGACCGGCAATCCCGTCGGTTGTGCCGGGAGTACATGCCGTGCATGCCGTCGACGCGGCCGGCGTGCATCCGCTATTGCTGGCGATGGGGAGCGAACGATACGTTCCGTACGGCGAGCGCCGCCGCCCTCAGGAGATTCTCACGTGTGCAAATGCCATTCTGGGGCAGGGTCAATTGTCGTTGGCCAAGTATTTGTGCATCGTCGCAAAGGAGGATGCCCCCAATCTCGATATTGAAGACATCGCCGAATTCTTCAAGCATCTGCTCGAACGAATTGATTGGCAGCGTGACCTGCATTTTCAAACGTGTACAACAATCGATACGTTGGACTACTCTGGTTCGGGCTTCAATGAGGGCTCCAAGGTCGTGTTAGCGGCTGCAGGTTCGGCGGTGCGGACGCTACCATCGGAAATTCCAGCTGAGTTGCGATTGCCAAACCTATTTCGGGAACCGAAGGTTTGTTTACCCGGTGTGCTAGCTATCCAAGGGCCGGCCTATGTTGAAAGCGGCGATACTGCGCTAGATCAATTCTGCAGCCACTATCAATCGAGCGATGGCATCAACGCGTTCCCATTGGTCGTGATTGTCGATGACAGTGAAATGACATCACGAAATCTGAATAACTTTCTGTGGGTGACGTTTACCCGCTCTGCACCGGCTGCTGATATCGACGGAATCGAGGCCTTTGTTGAAAACAAACATTGGGGATGCCGCGGATCGCTGGTGATTGATGCACGCATTAAGTCGCACCATGCCCCGCCGCTAGTGGAAGATCCGGCAGTGACAAGGCGGGTTGATCAATTGGGCGCACCTGGAGGGCCGCTGCATGGGATCATTTGAATCTTCTGACCGGAAAGTCATCGCCACATCGGCGCCCTGATGAAATGGAATTGCGAGTGAATTCTGAGAAGATCGGCTTGGTGGCATTAACGGCATTCGGGTTGGAAGCGGTCGTTTCGCGCGAGCTCAAGCAACTGGGGTACGACGATCATACGATCACCGATGGACGCGTGGCATTCTCGGCCGATCGGTCAGCGATTTGCCGGGCCAATCTCTGGCTGCGAAGTGCAGAACGCATCGCCATCAAATTGGGCTCATTTCCGGCTAACGATTTTGGCGAGTTATTCGATGGGGTAAAAGCACTTTCGTGGGCCGACTGGCTTCCTGAGAATGCGGCATTCCCTGTGCAAGGCAAGTCAAAGCGGTCGAAGTTGCACAGCGTTCCCGATTGCCAATCGATTGTCAAAAAAGCCATCGTCGAAAGCCTGAAGCACACCTACTCGTCGCAATGGTTCGCGGAGAATGGGCCGAAGTACTCCGTGGAGGTTTCCCTTGTCAACGATGAAGCCACGTTGCTAATCGATACAACAGGGCCGGGACTGCACAAACGCGGCTACCGCAAGTTGATGGGAAAAGCGCCGCTCAAAGAAACGTTGGCAGCAGCGCTCGTCCAATTAAGTTACTGGAATCGAGACCGGCCGTTTATTGATCCGTTTTGCGGAACAGGGACGATCCCGATTGAGGCGGCGATGATTGCACGGAATCTTGCGCCTGGTCGAAACCGCGAATTCGCTGCCGAGTCGTGGCCCGTCGTCCCGATTGAATTGTGGAAGCAGGCGCGTGAAGAGGCGGCTGATGTCGAACGTCGCGATTCGTACGAAACACTGATTGGAACCGACGCTGACGATGAAGTGTTAAGTCTGGCTCGATATCACGCTCGGCAGGCCGGCGTCGACGCGGATATCCATTTTCAGCAGAAGAGCTTTGCCGATTTAACCACCAAAAGAGAATACGGCTGCCTGATTACGAATCCGCCCTACGGAGAGCGGAGCGGCGAATTGGAAGAGGCGCTTGCGATTTACCATTCGATGAGTGACATATTTCGACTGTTGGAGACCTGGTCGATCTACGTCCTAACGTCGCATTCGCAGTTCGAGCAGATTGTCGGGCGACAAGCGGGACGCCGGCGTAAGCTGTACAATGGTCGAATCGCCTGCACCTACTACCAATTTCCAGGTCCGCGGCCACCAAAAAAACCTGTTTCAAACGCTGAGCACAGCGTCGACTGAAAACCGTCGCCTCGCGGAAGCAAAATACGCACGGCGAATCCGTGGCAAATGCCAGGAACGGCTTACGAGGAAAGAGACTTGAATTCACCACGACAACACGGTCCCTGGCAAGTTTTGAACTCGAGCCTTGTTTATGAAGACCCCTGGCTCTCTGTACGTAAGGACGATGTCATACGTCCGGATGGCAACCCGGGAACTCATAGCGTCGTGAATATTAAGGCGGGCGTTTCTGTTCTAGCGATCGACGAACATGAGACGGCATTTTTGACGGACGAGTTTCATTACGCCATTGGTCGAGATTCGTTAGAAACTGTCAGCGGCGGCATCGATGCCGACGAGTCGGCTGAGCAGGCAGCACGCCGCGAATTGCAAGAAGAGTTGGGGATCGTCGCTGATGATTTGCAGCATCTGGGCCTGGTGGATCCCTTTACGTCGAGTGTGGTATCACCGACGAATCTGTTTTTGGCCCGCGGATTGCATTTTGTCGATCCCGATCCGGAAGGGACCGAGCAGATTCGGTGCGTTAAAGTCCCGTTTCAAGAGGCTGTTGCCATGGCGCTGGATGGCCGAATTACGCATGCCCCCAGTGCGGTGCTCATCCTGAAGGCAATGCATGTTTTGACAGATTGATCGACGGTATCGACCGCCGCTGATAATTGAGTTTTCTTACCTCAATTGCTCGCTGCGACACTGTTGGAGTTGTTGTTTTTCCCAAGCAGAAGACGAATGGCCGACACGCGACCAATGCCGGGCGAGTCGAAGTTCCTCCCCGGTACTCGGATTGAGATTGTCTACGAATTCTCGTCGGCGGCGAAACCGCGCCACGCGCTGTTCGATTTTGATGGAACATTGAGTTTGATCCGGGAAGGTTGGATCGAAGTCATGGTCCCGATGATGGTGGAAGCCCTTCAGGCAACTGGAACGAGCGAGACTCCTGAAGAGCTGGGTCTTCTGGTCCGTGAGTTCGTCATGGAGCTAACGGGAAAACAAACGATCTATCAGATGATGCGATTAGCGGACGAAGTCGCTCGAAGAGGAGCGACACCGGAAGATCCGTTGGAATACAAATCTCGCTACCACGAGCAGTTGATGCGCAGAATTCATGACCGACGTGAAGCTTTGCGCGCAGGCAGGGATTCTCCCCAGCGGTGGCTGGTCGCCGGTGCCCAACAGATCCTGGGGGAACTGCAGGCACGAGGTGTGGAACTGTATCTTGCCAGTGGTACAGACGAGCATTTCGTTCGTGAAGAGGCCGCCCTATTGCAGATTGGCGACTTTTTCGGCGAACGCATTTATGGGGCGGTCGACGACTACCGGAACTTCTCAAAGCAAATGGTGATCGACCGAATACTCAACGAGAATGAAGTTGACGGCGAGACACTAATCGGGTTTGGTGACGGCTACGTCGAGATTGATAACGTCCGCTCTGTCGGAGGTGTCGCAGTCGGTGTCGCAAGCGATGAAGAAGCACGCAACGGGCAGATCGACGAATGGAAACGCCAGCGACTGATCGGTGTGGGGGCTCAAATCGTCGTTCCTGATTTCGGTGAATGCGATACGATGTGTCAGTACTTGTTCCGCGAAATGTGATGGATCGTCTATGCCCTTTGAACAGTTTGATCGTTCCCAGTTGAATATCAGGCCGTTACCCGAACGGCAGCACGACATACGGCTCGATGAGATACTGGTCGATCCGAGCGGTCCGCGACTTACATTTGAGCATGAAGCGATTCCGATTCTGGCAGACCGAATTGCCTCTGCCACAAAAGACGGTCGAGCGGTTGTATTCGCGTGCGGAGCGCATGTGTTGCGGCGAGGCAACGGGCCGTTGTTGATCGATTTAATGCAGCGCGGAATATTAAATCACGTTTCCTTCAACGGTGCGGGGGCGATACACGATTTCGAACTGGCACTCATCGGGGCGAGTTGCGAAAGTGTCGCACGGTACGTTTCGGAGGGGCAATTTGGATTATGGAGGGAAACGAGCCGACTCAACGATGCGGTTGTGGAAGGTGCGGCAGACGGCTTGGGATTCGGCGAATCCGTTGGCCGCATGATCGAGCAAGACCAATTCCCCCATCGGAACTCGAGTGTGCTTGCGGCCGGATACCGATTGCAGATCCCGGTTACAGTTCACGTTTCGATCGGCCAAGATATTGTCCACGAGCATCCCAATTTCGATGGCGCGGCCGCGGGAGCCGCGTCGTTAACCGACTTTTTGATTTTCACGAGTTCCATCTCGCGGTTAGAAGGAGGTGTGTTTCTGAATATTGGGTCGGCCGTGATGGGTCCAGAGGTGTATCTTAAGGCATTGGCCATGGCTCGGAACGTCGCCCATCAACAGGGCCAACAGATTCGGAAATTCACGACCGGCGTATTCGATTTGCCAAATCTTGGCAACGACCTGTCGCACGAAGCTCCCAAGGACGATCCGAGATACTACTTTCGTCCCTTTAAGACAATTCTGGTCCGAACAGTCGCCGATGGCGGTGAAAGTTATTATGTGCAAGGCGATCATAGCGCCACGGTTCCTGCCTTATACGACGCAATCATCTCCCGAATAGGACAATGAATTCCGAACGCCTGCAAGAAATCATCGCGAAATTCCCGCAGCAGCGAATCGCCGTTGTGGGCGACTACTTTCTCGACAAGTACTTCGATATCGATCCGGCGCTTGTGGAAACGAGTGTCGAAACCGGTAAAGACGCACACCAGGTTATTGCCGTTCGACGAAGTGCCGGCGCTGCGGGAACGGTCGTCAACAATCTTGCAGCGTTAGGGGCAGGGGAGCTGTCAGCCGTTGGCGCCACGGGGGACGATGGTGACGGGTACGATTTGCGCCATTGTCTCGAAAAGCTCGGCTGCCGATGTGACCGCTTGTTGACCTCATCGGAGATGATGACACCTGTCTATTTGAAGCCACGCGATATCGGCGATGAGGGGCTTACGGGCGAGTACGAACGATATGACACGAAGAATCGCAGCCCCTTGCCAGATCGCATTTCGGATGAAATCTTAAGACAATTACGCACGATTACGTCCTCCGTCGATGCCGTCATCATCGCCGACCAAGTCACCGAGAAGGACTGTGGAATCATTTCGGCAAGTTTGCTAAAAGCGCTTAACGAGTTGGCCGCCGAGGCTCGCGGCGTAAAATTCTTTGCCGACAGTCGGACGAAGATTCGGTCGTTTCGCAATATCATTATCAAGCCCAACCAATTCGAGGCGATCGAGCATGCCAATCCCAATCCGAGTGAATCGATTGACGAACAAAGGTTAAGCGAGGCGATCGCCGAACTGCGGGATCTTTGTTCGGCTCCCGTTTTTGTGACGTATGGCGATCGGGGAATCTGGGTCAGCGATCCGCAGCCACGATTGGTCCGCGGTGTAATCGTTACAGGTGAAGTCGACCCAACCGGTGCAGGCGACAGCGCGATGGCCGGCATTGTTCTCGCCCTGACTGCCGGTGCAGATTACGAAGAAGCTGCCCTAATAGGAAACCTGGTTGCTTCGATTACGATTCAACAGCTAGCGACAACCGGGACGGCCAGTCCGCAGCAGTTAACGGAACGATTGGAAAAATGGCGAGAGCAGCAATAGGGCGGAGAAATCAGCTGGACGATTCATTCGCCCGCCTGCTGTGCTTCACGAAGCTTGTCTAAGCCCGCTCCTGTCGGAACGCAAACGAATAAGACTCCGAACATGTCGTCACCGACATTTCGGAATTCGTGCTCGACCGACGGTGCCACATGCACAACGTCCCCCTGGGTCACCTCCAAACGATCATCGCCAATCAGGGCGACTCCGGATCCTCGAGTGATCACGACGATTTCTTCAGCATCCGGGTGGATGTGCAACTCGGCAACATGACGACCACCAGGGGGAATCAACATGTGATGAACAAATTGGATTGTCTCGAGGCACGTTCGTTCGGGCGGTGTTTCGGCCTCATAAAGCCGCTTGACTGGTGCTGGAGAATCGGCTCGATTCCGCCAACCACCCTGTCCGTCTTGTACGCGGTACTCAATCACCCGATGCGGATTATTGAAGAGCAGGCTTTGAATTACGTTGTAGGGCTGAGTTTTCCAGTTGGCGACTGTCATAGTCTGTTGTCTCAATTCTCGTTTCGGTTTTGACGGGGCTACCCGTGTTACGCGGATTCGCGGGCGCGACAATCGCGTGTTGGTCAATGGTTGCTGGCCCCGGTTAGCCAGAAACTCCCACGAAAAAGGTAAATCTCGCTATTGATCAGAGTCGGCCGAGTTGCGAGTTTTGGGCTTTTCTGCGAGCGGAGGGCCATCGGCGCGGCCGGAAGTCCAGCTGTCTAAAACATCCAGCATTCTCCGTCCGTGGAGGTAATACATGTTGTCCAGCGAAAGCCGGTGTTGTTCAAATGCCAGATCACGCTTTTCCTGCCAATCTCCTTCGGGATGAAAATAGTCGAGACGAATAAACTCATCTGCGATAGCATTGGCGATGATTTGGTGCCCGCGTATCGACGGGTGAATGTGATCGACCAAGAGGAATTCCCCAGCAATACGCTGGGGGCTAAGATTGGTTAACAGAGACTGAGCATCGATGATTGGCGTTTTCGTTTCGTGCGCGACTCGAACCAATGCCTCCTCCATGGTCGACAGAATTCGTAGCGGGCAGACATCGAAATCCCGGGCTAACAAAAATTCCTTTCTAGCCATGTCGTAGTCGTTGAGTGATTGATAGCACTGACCAAGTTCGAAATGCGTAGCGGCATATTGGTTGTCGAGCTTCAATGCCTGCTTCAGAGTTGCAATTGATTTTGGCAAGTCTGTTGCATAAGTTTCGCGAGCAGAATAGATCAGCATTTGCCACTTGTCTAATTCTTCTGCCGAGAGGTCGTGGCGGTGTTCCGATTTGAACGGTGGGCAATCCGACAGATTCGAGGTCGGTTTGATCAGGACGACGGGGACACCCGCTGCTTCGGCGATGCGAATCATCCGCCGCACATTGAATTCGTAATGCTGGGCGACATCGGCACGCCATTGCTCGTCCCAGTGATAGGCATCGAGCCCGCCACGGTAGTCGAGCCAAGCATCGACCTCGGCAGGAAGTTCGGGGCGATTCTGCAAATACTGTGTTTCGACCTTGCGGATTTGATCAATTCCCTGGCGTGCGAGTGTGTATGTTCTCGTGCGCGACAATAGCCCCTCAACGAACGCGACGCCGTCTGGTCCGTTCTTGATGTGGTCGTACGTGCGGTCCTCTAAAAATTCATTGTGGCCCGTGCAGAGAATGAACAGATCGGGCTCGTAAGCCAGGCACTCCTGCAGAATCGGAACCAGGCGATAACTGGCATACGAAATCCCGCCACAGTTAACGACTTCCCAGTTTTTCGAGGTATCGCCTTCATTAAGGGAGATTTTTAGCCAGGTCGTAAATGACGTCTCTTTGGAAAACGGCCGCCCTTGCACCGTCGAACCGCCGAAGCTGAAGACTCGAAACGTGTTTTCCGCCTTCTGTATGGGAAATGAATCCGGTGCAAAGAATTGTCGTCGTGCTTTGGGAATCTCGTAGTTCGTACCGGTATCGTCAGGGACGAAAAGCGGGTAAACGGCACTAAACCCGACGAATGGGTCTTGGTAGTCGTCAGGATGTCCCCAATCGAGCGCGATACAAGCCAATTCGAATACCAGGAATGGCGAAAGCGCCAGCAGCACGGCGAGCATCCGAAATCGACGCAGTCGAGACTTCGTCGCAACAGCCTGCGAATCGTGTTTTTGGTTGCCGGTGGCCAAACCCAGAATCCCCCGAAATCCCGCTTAGCGACATGGAATCGATGTGGCTCTGCTCAATGCCTTCGGTCTGCTCGATTTCTGATGGCCATCGACAATGGCAACAACGGATTCGGAAAAACTCCATGCCGACGGTCCATGGTCAGTTTCCCTAAGAATCTACTGGAATAACCGAGCAATCTCCTTCTATGATATCCCAAAGGCCAAGGCGACGATAGCATTGGATTGGCTGCCAACCACTCCTTCGCGTTGGTGCAGGCGTTCCAGCACACCACGACTGACGACGCTTGTCGCGAGTCTTTATGGATACGCGGCTACACAAGGCGTTGCCGTCGAGGTTGATCGCAAACACAGTGATTCAAGCACTTGTCTGATTAATACCATAAATGTCCGGCGACAGGAGGAATTGGCATGGCGACTCGGAGCACGCGGCGACAATTCATACAGACAGCAACGACCGGTGGAACACTGTTGGGGATCGGCGGACTTTCGTTTCTATCTCGACTTCCGCGAGTATCGGCCGATGAGGCTCGGCTGGACCCGAAGCTTGTCCAATTCCAGCCGGAAATCGAACCACTCGTGCGGCTAATCGAAGAGACGCCACGCAATAAGGTATTGGAGAAGATCGCCAGTCAGATTCATGCGGGCACTTCGTATCGCGAAATCTTGGGCGCATTGCTGCTCGCCGGCGTGCGAAATGTGCAGCCGCGTCCTTCTGTGGGATTCAAATTTCACGCGGTGCTGGTCGTCAACTCAGCTCATTTGGCGAGTTTGAATTCGCCCGAGAGTGATCGGTGGCTGCCGATCTTTTGGGCGATCGATAATTTTAAGTCGTCACAAGCTGACGAAAGTAAGAACAGTGGCTGGCGAATGAAGCCGGTCGAAGAAGACCGAGTTCCCTCGGCAACCCATGCGCGTCAAGCGTTTATCGAGGCGATGGAGAATTGGGACCAAGAAGCAGTCGACGCCGCTGTTGCAGGATTGGCTCGACACGCAGGTGCGAATGAGATCTTCGAGTTGTTCTATCGATTTGGTTCGCGCGATTATCGTTCGATTGGGCACAAGGCAATTTTTGTGGCCAATAGCTGCCGGACGTTGCAGTCCATCGGCTGGAGGTATGCCGAGCCAGTGCTGCGGTCCCTCGCGTATGCGCTCGTGAATCACACGGGCGAGCCGAATCCCGCGAAAAGCGATTTGGGACCAGATCATTCCTGGCGAGTGAACCAGGAACTCGCGGCAGAGATTCCGAAAAACTGGTTGGAGGGAAAGCTAAGCGAATCGGCAACCAATGACTTGTTGGCGACATTGCGCAGCGGAACCAACGACGATGCGTCGGCCAAAGCGGCAGAACTACTGGCTGCAGGAGTCTCGCCGCAATCCGTGTGGGATGCAGTATTTGTCGGGGCCGGAGAATTGCTGATGCGCCAGCCGGGCATCATCGGTTTGCATTCGCTAACGACGGCCAATGCCATTCATTACGCCTTTCAGGCGAGTGGGAACGACAAAACACGCCGCTTCCTGTTATTGCAGGCATGCTCGTTCCTGCCGATGTTTCAGCAGTCGGCCAAAGGTCGAGGCAAACTTCAAGATCGGACCGTCGACGATTTGAGTGCCGTGGCTCTTCAACGCGGCGACGCTACCGGCGCACCTGCCGAGATATTTGCTGACGTGAGCGGCAATCGTATGCGTGCGGCTGGTAAAATCCGCGCCTACCTCGATTCCGGCGGGGATCCTCGCGAGCTAATCAATACCGCTCAACGACTGATCTTCCTGAAAGGACGCGATTCCCACGATTACAAGTTCAGTTCGGCTGTGTTGGAAGACTACTACCACGTCAGCCCGCAATGGCGCGATCGTTTCCTGGCCACGAGTGTCTTCAACTTGAAAGGATCGGGCGACCGAGACAGTGGCGTCGTCGAGCGGACGCGGGCAGCCTTGGATTCATAAGCACGAAGCGCAAGCTCTCACAATTGGCAGCCACGCGTCAGTGCGCGTGATGAGCAGAACAATACAGCGTATTACGCTGACTTGTGGCCGCGACAATCGCGTTTTGTTCTATGATAGCTGGTTCCCACGAGCCAGAATCGCCCACGAGAAAGAGTCAACCGCTCTAGGTTAAGCATCTTCAGATGGGCTCGCGGTAGGATATCCCGCTTCCCTCCAGCCTCGCCAACCGCCATCCATCGAGATCACGTTGGTGTATCCCATGGCCTGCAGGTTGACGGCGGCCAAAGCCGATCGGTAACCACCACCACAGTACAGGACGATTTCGGCATCGCGATCGGGGATCGCTTGCTCGATATCTCGTTCGATAATCCCTTTGGATAGGTGGGTCGAATCGGGGATGTGTCCTGCCGCGAATTCCGAGGCCTCTCGCACATCGATGAGACAAAACGAATCACCGCGGTCGATACGTGCTTTAACGTCATCGACCGTGCATTCCCGAATCTTTGCTCGGGCTTCGTCGACGACTTTTAGGAATCCTGGAGAGTGATTTTTCGCCATTGATCTCGGGATGATTTCTACAGAGTATTACGCTGACTTGTGGTCGCGACAATCGCGTTTAGTTCTATGATAGCCGGCTCCCACGAGCCAGAAACGCCCACAAGAAAAAGTCAACCGCTCAAACTGGTTCTCAGTCGCGCCGATCAGGCTTTGCGAATTTTTTCTCTCATTGTCGAGACATTCTTCGTTGCGTTTCGTGTGTCGACGACAAGCTTGGCGTGTTTCACGATTTCGTCGTAATCATAAGCGGAATGATCGGTCGCAATGAGGATGCAATCTTGCGCCGCAATAAACTCAGGCGTTAAATCTTGGCTTGTCAAATCGGGAACATTGTGGTGCCGCATTTTCGGCAGCTTGGGAATATGCGGATCGTTGTAGGTTAATTCGGCTCCCCGTTCTCGCAGCATGTCCATCAAGACAAACGAAGGGCTCTCGCGTGGATCGTCGACGTCTTTCTTGTAGGCCATGCCCAGCAGACAAATCTTGCTGCCCTTCACCGGCTTGCCGACTTCGTTGAGAAAGTCTGCGACGCGCGAGATGACGTAGCTCGGCATGCTGGAATTAACTTCACCGGCTAATTCGATGAATCGCGTCGAAAGTCCCTGTTTGCGCGCGAGCCACGTGAGGTAGAACGGGTCGATCGGAATGCAGTGTCCTCCGAGCCCCGGACCGGGATAAAACGCTTGAAAACCGAAAGGTTTGGTTTTGGCGGCTTCCACAACGTCCCAGACGTCGATGCCCATTCGGTCGAACAGCATTTTGAGCTCATTGACCATGGCAATATTGACCGCGCGGTAAGTGTTCTCCAGAATCTTGCACGCTTCGGCGACTTCGGGGCTCGCCACAGGAATCACTTTCACGATGGCATGGCCGTAAAGCGCTTCGGCCAGTTTGCAACTCGTCTCATCAGTACCGCCGACAACTTTCGGTATCCCTGCAGCGGAGTAATCGGGGTTGCCCGGATCTTCCCGCTCTGGACTGTAGGCCAAAAAGAAATCTTCACCGGACTTCAAGCCGCTTTGGCTGAGAATGGGAAGCAAAACATCTCGTGTCGTCGTGGGATACGTCGTGCTTTCCAAAATTACCAATTGACCGGGGCGCAAAACCTTGGCGATTGCCTCGGCCGTCAGCGTGACATATTTCAAATCCGGGTCGCGACTGTCGGATAAGGGGGTTGGCACGCAAATCAGCAAACAATCCGCCTCGGACAGGCGGGACATATCCGTCGTTGGTTCAAGTTGGCCTTCACGAATCCAGGAGGCAACGGCTGCGGAATCGATGTGTTTGATGTAGCTTTTTCCGGCAGTAAGCATGTCGACCTTTTCTTGGTCGACGTCGAATCCCATCGTGCGAAAACCCGATGAAACGAATGCGCTGATTAAGGGAAGTCCGACGTAGCCGAGTCCGATAATCCCGATTCTGGCCGACTTGTCCTCAATCGCCTGTTGCAACTGCTGAGCCATTTGTCGTCAATCCTTGATAGAAGCTGTTTTAACCCGCCATTCCGATGCAGGTCCGTCGTATGCGGACGAAATCCCCTGGAGTACGTGGCGTCCCCAGAGTCGACATGCGGCCTATCATAGCGATCGATGATTTTATTGCGAGAGAGACTGCCGCCGCACCGTCAATCACCGGGGAAAATCATTCGTCGACCGTTTCCCATCCATCGAGTCGGACTTTGTGATTCTGGAGTATTTGTCGAATCGATCGGAGCCGCTGAGAATGCTGGGCTTCATCGAGGACCGGTCTCAATCCAGACGTGGGCAGGGCCTGATCTAACTCTACCCAGCTATGACAGCCGGCGTATTCGGCGATATCGTCGATTTCTAACGGTTTGTCCAGGGCGTAGGCGCGAATGACCATTAATGCCAGACCGGCGCGGCGATAGCGAAACCGTTGTTCGACCGTCTTTTGCGACAGAATATGTGTCTCTGCCAAGGCGGAAAGGGCAGCGGGTTCGTCAAGCCAAGCCACGTCCTCGACCTCGATATAGACGTTGAGTGGAACGATGCCTTCAGCTGGAATTTGTGATTGAACTCGACTTAATAGCGGTCTTGCGTCGTCGACGAGTTCGCCCGGATCCTGGTGAAACCGCGTCGGAAACAACCAAAACTCCGCATGATCGCAACGGAACCGGCCGCCCCGTTCACGCAGTCCCCCTTTGCGCAGCAACAGACTTTGGCAGCCTTCGGCAATCGCTGCACAGACGACGGCCCATTCCTTTAAGGCATGACGGTTAGCTGTGTGCATTCGTCGCTTCAAAGATTCGTGAATCGGTCAATGCCGGTTTGATGGATGCTTCGGGATCCATAAGGATCGTGGTCGCTTTCGGTGATAGGCATCGAAGCGCTCAACGACTTCCCCTGTCACCTCCAGGTCGGTGTAGAACATGGCCGCTGGATCGATTCCACGCGATTCCAATCGTTGTAAACGCTCTTGAATCTGTGGCCGTTTTGAAACGGCCGGCAAGACGACCAGCCAGCAGATCGCAAGGGCGATGCAAACAGTCGACAACATGCACCAGCCCCGAAAACGGGACGTTCCGCCAAGCTTCAGAATACGATTGTTCGAAGAGACCACCACGATCGCTATTGTTGCAGTGCCTGTTGCACTTGCTCCCTAAAGAGGACTTCAAACATTAGCCACGCCATCGTCAACGTCAGCAGCAAGTTAAACGATTGCCCAACGATGTAAAGTACCAACGGTTTGCCGCCCTGCATCTGTTTGCCGAGTTCGCGAAAATTGGTTTCCAGACCGATACAAACGAACGCCAGGCAGAAAAACCAACCACGGAATACCTTTGTATCGGCGGTGACGACAGGAACAATGTCTTCCCCGCGAGGAAGAAATTCTGCCACGAGAGAAAACACAGCCGAAGCTGCGACAAATCCGAGCACAAATTTCGGGAATCGGTACCAGATTTCCATGGCGTTCGGGCGAGTCGAGTCACTGCCCGGCTCGACGACGAGGACCCAATACAACGCGACACAAAATGCCGTCACTCCAATCAGGATGTTTTGGATCATCTTGATGGTCGTGGCGACCTGCAGGGCGTCGTCGCCCAGAAACTCTCCCGCAGCGGCCACAGCTCCCGTCGAGTCGATTGTGCCTCCCATCCAGGCTCCACCGAGGATTTCACTCATCCCCGTGTTTTCGATAATCGCCGGCATCACAACCATCATGACGACGGTAAAAGTCAGCGACATTCCAATCGCTGCCGATAGTTCTTCTTTCTTGGCTTTGCAGGCGGCGGCGGTTGCGATGGCAGCGGAGACCCCGCAAACGGACATGTCTGCCGAAATCACCATGTTGAACGACTTGGATTGCATTTTCAGGATCTTCTGGCCGAACGCGTATGTCCCGATCAGAACAATCGGCGTCACAATCCAGGCCACACAAACACCAGGCAATCCAAGGATCACCAATCTGCCAATAAGGACTTCCGCTCCCAGAATGACCAGGCCGGTTTTGATATAAAACTCGGTGAGAACGGCGGGGCGGGCAAAACTTGGCGTGCCGATCGTATTGCTAATCAGCAACCCCAGCCCCAAAGCCCACAGGGCGTACTCCAAGTTGTAAGCCTTGATGGTCGCTTGCCCGGTCAGAACATAGGCGACGGTAGCCAGTAGGAAGACAAAAGCGTAGCCGGGCGCGAATGCTGCGAATGATCGCCCCATGACGGCATTCCCGATACCGAAACAAACTAGCCCGACAACGAAAACGCCCAAGATTCCGCCGACAAGGCTCGCTTTGTCGGGTGGAACAAATGCATGTTTGGGATTCGATTCCCAAGAGCCCGGCTTGGCAAGCCAACCCTTAAGAGGGCTACTGATGCTGGTGCCGCCTGATTCGGAACTGTCTGCAGCGGCATCGGGCAGTGTCGACAACACGGCAATCAAACAGACTGCCAGTAACGTCGATCCGATCCAAATGGCCCACCAGTCTTCGGACTTCAATAGGCCTGGGGAGTTCGACGAATTATCTGGGGAGCCATTTTGCTCGGTGTGTTCAGGGTTAACACCAGGTGAATCGCCAGAGTTGTCTTGCACGGCGAGAAGCCTCTTCGACTACAAGGATTGTCAACCAGCGTCGGTCACGCTGCATTCCTTCAATGAGGAAGCACATCGGTTAGGAATCATCGGAAATCTCCCGATCGTCCAGCACGCGACACGACTAAAAACATCACTAGGCTGACGCTCAGTGGAAGAGATTGCAACCAAACAGGTCGACAGTGAATCTAAGATGGTTGTCGAACAGGCGAGGCCGTGCCCAGAATTCCAACCACTCCGAAAGCAAGATTAAAATTGGCTCGCTTGCGCGAGTATGCCATCAGAATCATTCATCAAACGAGCGGTGATACTCAGATCAAGCGAGGCGAACATCCTGATGAGCCGCGCTGGACGTACCGCCTTGAACAATGCCCACATCGGTGCGACCAAGGGAATCACCACCCATCCACGAGCGGCCGTCACGGCGAAATGTTGAGGAAAGTTCAGACTCGTGTAAGAACTTGACAGCCAAGAGTCACATCGAATCGCGAGGTTCGACGGTTGTTCCAACGGCAGCACTAATTCTATTTCTATCTAGAAAATGCGTATTCGGAGAATCGATCATGTCCGAATAATGTCCTTTGGTAGCAATGGGGACGCCTGTTGCTTTGTACAGATTGCAAGTTGTTCGCCCGTTGCGAAGTGGACACGAAATCGACAATTACGATTTCGCACAAACTACCGCGTACTAAACTGACTCGTGGCCGCGACAATTGCGTTTTGTTCTATGATAGCTGGCTCCCGCGAGCCAGAATCACCCACATCAAGAAATCATCCGCTTGAGAACTCACAAAGGACGTAGAGGTTAGAAGGTGGCTTCGCAATTGCCGCGTCGTATTCGGCCCAAGATTTGCGTGGAGGAGTTGGTCGGGACAATTCGGCCTTACCATCGCATCTCTCACAGGCGGAATGGTATACGGATTCTCGGATCAAGAGCGGTTTCAGTTCGAACAATTTGAGAAATCGTTCAGGCCCAATGATTCAAATCCCCGATTGACTTCCATTCATTCGGGATGACTTGCTAGAATCCCGACGACGTTACGAAACAAGTATGGGAGGAGCCCTGACCCCTATCGTGGGGTACTGACACGTACGAGAACGAGCGCGACGAGAACAAAAGGAGGTGTTCTGTGTCCAACATCAGGCTTAAAGGCCGATGCGAGTCGTTCGTAATGGCCGTCGACTTCTGGGAAGACTTATTGGCCTGGGCCATCGAAGCTGGATGGGAACCGGAACGGGCGCCCGATTTCTACCGTTCTGAAACTGGTATCGAAGTTTCAGCCGACGATGCTGACAATCTGGCCGACGCCATGGAGCACATCGCAGGCGATTTTGCGTTGACCGAAACGCAAGTCCCCGAAAAGTTTCTGCGGGAACTTGTCGATGGATTGCGGAATCTTACTCGGTTTTTCAAGAACGGTGAATTTCATATCAACGACGTTCCAGCCGGTTATGTTCCGGGGTCGTCCTTGACTTGAAACACCTTCAAACAACGCGGCTGATCCCGTCCTACCGATCTTGGGAATGACCGAGACAGGTGGCACTTGCTCGCATTACGTAGTTCAGATTCTTGTATGATCTATCGTGACAATATTTCGCTACAGACGACCGGTCACCGAGACATCCACGATTTGACCAGTGAAGTTTCGACAATCGTCGACCGCTCCGGAATTGCCCAGGGATTGGCCCATATCTTCAACATTGGAAGTACGGGCAGTATCGGAACAATTGAATTCGAACCTGGCCTGCAGCACGATCTGCCGGAAATCCTCGACCAACTGATTCCTTCCGGGCGGCATTACGGTCATGAGCAGGCGTGGCACGATGGAAACGCCCATTCCCATTTGCAGGCCACGATTCTCGGCCCGTCATTGACTGTCCCGATTGAGGACGGCAAACTGCTATTGGGGACGTGGCAGCAAATCTTCCATCTCGAATGCGATGTTCGCCCCCGGAACCGTGTCGTGGTAGTAACGATCTACGGCGAGTAGCAGCAACAAGAGTATTCCATGAAAAATACCCGTCGGATTTGTGTGGCTGGATTGGCCTTGGCGATCATTTGCGGACTGTCCGGGTGGGCATCTGGCTGGTTCATCCCGACTGAAACGACTGTGACTGAGCTTGCCGACGGCGTGTTCTTTCGCAAAACACAAACCGAACCGGAATTCATCGGTTGTAACCAAGGATGGATCGTTTTCAAAGATTTTGTCCTGGTTGTCGATGCCAACTTTCCCAACCAGGCGGAAGAAGTCATTTCGTCGATTCGTCGGACGACGGACAAGCCAATTCGTTATGTCTTCGATACGCACTATCACGGTGACCATGCCGATGGCAACATGAAATACACCGACCTTGGTGCAACAGCTATCGCGTCTCAAAACAGTAAACTCCTCTTTGAGACGAAGGGAATCGCCGGTTTTCAAGACTCGCAGGAAACAAAGCCGGAAGAGTACGGCGATCTGCAATACCAGCAAGCTTCGATGTACTTTCCCCGCAAGCTAGTCATCGATGATGGAACGCAGCGCGTGGAATTGATCCACTTCGGTCATGCCCATACGGCGGGCGACGCCGTTGCCTGGCTCCCGGAACATGGCATTATGTTTACCGGGGATGCCTGCGTGAACGGACCGTTCAATTATACAGGCGACAGCAATACCGAAAGTTGGATTGGCGTGCTGACGGAAATGGCGGAGTTACCAATCAAGACCATCGCGCCGGGGCACGGTGAAATCAGCGATATTGGTTTGATCGGAAAGCAAAAGCGTTACTTCGTCGAACTACGGCAGTTGGTGCAGCAAGCGATCGACGCCGGTACAAGTTTGGATGCGCTCAAACAGCAGATTCAGTTGCCCTTTTACAAGGAATGGACTGGTGTCGATGTCCAGGAACGGACCGAAAATATCGAACACGTCTATTCCGAATTGACCGACCGTTCCAAGTAGACTCCGTTCTTCGTCGCACGTCCTGGATTCGGAGCTTCACAACCGTCGATTACTCTTTCGCAGCGGCGGATCTACGGTTTGCGAGTCAACAAGCACGACCAGCCCAGCGGACCTTCCACGCCGCCAGCATCCTGAAAACGAAACTCGCGAATCCATTCAAACTCGAAAAGATCTTCCAGGTCTTCTCGGATTTCGTGTTCATGGAGACGCGGCGGACCATGCTCGGTTTGCTCATTCGCGTTGCCGGTCAGTACAAGGTACCGAGAGCCAGCTGTTGTGATGCACTCGAGCGTCTTGAGGAAACCGTTCAGATCAATTCCGCGCACACAGTGGTAGCACGCCCGATCAAAAACGAACGGGAAAGGATCGCCGGCGTATTCGAATTTCGAAATATCTGCCTCGATGAAATCGATTGCAAATTGACGGTCAGCCGCTCGTTGTTTTGCACGCTCGAGGGCCAAAGCGGCACAATCGACGGCTGTGACGTCGAACCCCGATTCCGCGAGGAGCAAGGCATTCGTGCCTGTTCCGCACCCCAACTCAATGGCCCGACCGCGCGGTATCGATTCGACGTCAATTACACGTCGGAGTTCTCGTGACGGCAATCCGGAGTCCCACGGCGTGTCTTGACCGCGATATCGTTCGTTCCATTCGGAAGTGGTCTTCGGTGGCATGGGCGTGAATCAACTCATCGAGATTGTTGGTCGACGTTTACTTTTGAGTTTAGCGATGTCGTTGTATCCGCGCGGTGCGTATCGACCTCTGAAATTCAACACGGCAACTTCATCAGCCGGCAGCGAGTCTACGCGAATACTTCAGAAATGGCGGCTCCGCCAAAAACGGTTGGTACCTCGTTACGGCCGTGGTGCAGGTATGTTAACCGATTTGCGTCCATGCCGAGGGCGTGCAATATGGTGGCATGAAAGTCGTGGGGGGTGACAGGTCGCTCGATGGCGACGTACCCCAATGGGTCGGTCTCGCCGATGATCTTACCGCCTTGCGCCCCTCCGCCGGACATCCAAACGGTGTAGCCGGCGGGTGAATGGTCGCGCCCGTTGCCGCGGCCTTCCATCGTGGGGGTCCGTCCGAATTCGCCACCCCACACCACAAGAGTTGAATCCAAAAGTCCGCGTTCCTGAAGGTCGTTCAACAGCGCCGCGATCGGTTTGTCCGTGCGGGTTGCCAGTCGCTCATGATTGCTTTTTAGGTTGCTATGGGCATCCCAACCACCGACTCGAACCTGCACGAATCGGACTCCTCGTTCAACCATGCGGCGCGCTAGCAGACACCCTTGCCCCACGATTTCGGTTTCCTGCTGATCGATTCCGTAGGCCGTTTGGGTCTTGCCTGTTTCAGAGGAAAGATCGAATAGTTCGGGGCCGGAAGTCTGCATGTGGAACGCCATTTCGTAAGAGCGAATGCGTGCATCGAGTTCGGAGTTGATGCCCTGCGTTTGGAGATGATTGTGGTCGAACCACGACATCAACTCGAGTTGCCGCCGGCGGTTTTGCTCGCTCGTTTTCGATGGCATTTGCAAATGTTGAATTCCTGTCACCGGATTGATGACCGTTCCCTGGTAACGAGATGGCAGAAACGCCGCACCCCAGCCAGCGCGTTGGGGGTATTGCATTCCGTCGGTGTGGAGGTTCATCGTCAAGAAGGCGGGGAGATTGTCGTTTTCCGAACCTAAGCCGTAGATCGACCAGGCTCCGATACTTGGCCGGTCGCCGGCTCCTGTGCCGGTCAATGCGACGCATTCCCCGGGTCCATGAACGGGATTGCGATGGTTGAGTGACCGGACCACGCAGAGTTTGTCTGCATGCTTTGCCGTCTCCGGAAGAAGTGACGAGACAGGAATACCACTTTCGCCATGGCACCCAAACTTCCACGGCGACTGCAGAAGGTTCTTAAGCCCCGCCCGCTGAATCTTTGGTACATATTGGGCAATGCTTTCGGGTACGTCCTGGCCGGCAAGACGGGCGAGCTCCGGCTTGGGGTCAAATGTGTCGACTTGGCTGGGACCACCGGACATGAACAAAAAGATGACACTTCGCGCTGTTGGTGCGAAATGCGGCTGGAACTTGCCGGACGGCTTCGAATCGGCCGCAAGCAACGTCTCGGTCGCAATCCCGGCAGCACCGAGGCCGGAATGGTAAAGAAATCGCCTTCGATTGAATCGATTCGCTGTCATCATGGGATATACACAAACTCATTTGTATTTAACAAAGCCAAGCACAACTCACGCAGTTCTTGGTCTCTCAAGAATTCGACGGCCCGCTCTACCTCTGCCTTGGTGGGTGATCTTCCCCACGCGAGTTCTAAGGCGAATCGCGCTTGCTGTTGTGGGGCGCTCGATTCTTGGGCGACCCGTCGGGAAAACCGGGTTGCAGCACGCTGCATGAAATCGCTATTGAGCAAGTACAACGACTGCAACGGCACGGTCGACACGGCTCGCCGCGAGCAACTTTTTACCAAATCTGGAGAGTCAAACAACATTTGTTGCTCAGGCAAGTCGTCGCGGCGTTGCGTTAGATACATACTTCGACGGTGGGAAGATTCTGCTTCGGTCGTGGGAATACTGGGCCCGCCCGCGGAAAGGTCAAGCATTCCGCAAACTGCCAGTATCGAATCGCGTATCGCCTCGGCTTCGAGTCTGTGTAAAGGCCAGCGCCAGAGAGTCCGATTGTCGGGATCACGGTCATAATGCGAGGCCGTGAACTGTGTCGACTGGCGGTACGTTCTCGAATTGAGGATCAATCGATGGATGTGGTTGGTATCCCAGCCGGAGTCGATCAAGTTCCACGCCAGCCAATCGAGTAGCTCCAGATGGCTCGGCGATTCCCCTTGCGTCCCGAAATCGGAAGACGACCCGACGAGACCGACGCCAAAATGCCACTGCCAGATTCGATTCACCCACACACGTGCTGTCAGCGGGTTATCGGGCGCTGTCATCCAGTCGGCAAGTTCCAGACGAGTCAGGCGTTGCTCGAGGGGCTGATGTTGGCCGAAAACGGCGGGCCAACCTGGCTGGACAACTGGTCCTTTGGCTTTGACGTCGCCGCGAATCAGCAAATGAGTTTCGATGGAATCGAGATGCCCACGGCCACGCGCGAGTGGCCAGCGCATCGTATGCGGCGAAACAATCGGTTCGGCGACACCGGATTTGCTCGAGTACCAGCTCCAGCTTTGTGGCAAATCGTCAATTTCGCTTTCCAGCTCGTCGAATAAGCGGCGTTCCCGATCGTCCATTCCGGAAAAGACGCTATTCGGAATCACGAGAATCGGTTCTGGATAATCCCTCGCCCGCCGAGATTCGACGAGACGATGGTGGACCGAATCGAAAACCTTCCAACGGAGATCGACAATTCGTTGCACGACCGGCTTTGGAGCATTCAGGATGAGATTGCCTGGCTGACCCTGTGAAAAGAATGCTTGAAATCGATAGTAGTCACGGATGGAGACGGGGTCGAACTTATGCGTGTGACACTGCGCACATTCGAGAGTGATTCCCAGAAAGGCTGACGCCGTAGTATTGACGACTTCGACAAGGATGTCGTTTCGTTGAATCTCCTTATCGAGTTCATTACCGCTGTAACGTGCTGCAGCAAGGAATCCCGTGGCGATCTGATTCTCGCCGAAATCGGGCAATAAATCGCCAGCGATCTGCTCACGCAAAAAAAGATCGTATGGTTTGTTATTGCGAAAACTATCGATGACATAATCTCGATATCGCCAAGCATGAGGACGCAATCGATTGTGTTGATGGCCGTTGCTTTCGGCCCAGCGCGCGACATCGAGCCAATGTCGTCCCCATCGCTCGCCATATTGCTGTGTGGTCAGTAGCTGGTCGATCCATTTGTCGATGAGCCGATCCGAATCTTCAGTCGACTGTTCGAGAAGTTCATTCTGTAGGCTCTTCAGGCCCGGAACGAGATTTGCCTCAGGGGGCAGCCCTAAAAGATCGAGGCAAATACGCCGCAGCAACGTTTCGGTTGAAGCTGGCTCGGCGAACGACAAGCCAAGTTGGCTGTGCTTTTCATGAATGAATGCATCGACGGGTGTACGAATTTGGTCGTTTCTGTCACTCGACGGGACTTCCGGTTTGTGAATCGGCTGAAAAGCCCAGTGAGTACTTTGGGGCCGTGGCGTCGGCAAAAGCGACTCGTCCCAGTGTGGCCCTTCATCGATCCACACTTTGAGTAGATCGATTTCTTGGGAACTCAACACGAAATCAGAGTCGATCGGAGGCATACGTGTTTCATCGCTTGCCGTGATCAGTTCGGCTAAGCGGCTCGAATTGCTGTCGTGAGGGGTGACGCGATTTAGAACGTCATCGAAGTTATCCAACCGAACACCCGATTCGGGGTCATCCCCGGAATGACATGAAAAGCATTTGGATCGCAAAATGGGATAGACATCGACTGCGAAATCGACGGTTCGAATGGCATCGTCTTCCAACTTCGCAAGCGTGGTCTGACTGTTCGATGGGACGTGAGAAATTCCAAACACTTCTTCCCAACTCGTGTACGCTCCGATGTCGGACACCTGAATACGGTCGTTGGATTCGGTTTTTCGGCCGGTCGAGATTCCGACCCAATTGACAGTACCAATCGTTTGTGGGGATTCGATCGTCGCATCGGGAGAATCTTCCGAGATGATCTTCGGATCAATCCACAAGTCAAACCGGTCGAAGGGAGAGTCTTTGCCGGGCTTTGACTTCGAAGCACAGCCGATCAACTGATAAACACGATCCCCTTCCACAGCGACATTCGAATAGACCTCGCGCGATGACGAGTATCGCACCATAAATTCGTTTTGACCGGTTTTCGGATTGACGTGAATTCCGAAAGTCGGCACCCCTTGGTGCGTCGAGCGGTCTCCACCTTCGCTTTCGTCCATCCACAGCACGAGGAATTCCCCGTCATCCTCCTGCGAACTGTCCAACGATTCTACTTCATAAACGAGTTCGAGTCGTAGAAATAACTTCTCTCCACTGAAGGGACTTGTCAGCTGCTTGCGCAATGGATTATTTCGGTCGTTGGTTCCGGACACATGAAAAACCGTCGTGACGCCGTTGCGCACGGATGTGGTCCAATCACTCTTGAGCAAGTCATCAGCGAGTAAGGTGTTGCAGAAATTGGCGAGCAGGCAGAAGACAATCATTCGTGCAATGACGTCCGAAATCTGCCGAGATCGATTTGCGCTCCGGACGATCCATCCGGAGTAAGACTTGAAGGAAGGCATCCAATAATTCTCGCCGAGATCGAAGTACGATTTCAAGAGTGGTTCCGCATCTGTTGCGGTTGTGATTGCAATGTCGGCGAATGAATCTGCAATTCGCAGGAGTCGATCGACGACCGACGTACGTCGCCGCATATTCTTGAATGTCCGAAGCTTCAAATCAATTGTCGCGCGGAATCGCATGGCAAGGAATCCGTTAGGCGGTCGCGCCAGTGTTCCTCATTTGCCCCCATATGGTTTGGCTATGCGTGTCTTGCTGAGGCAGCGATTCGCGACAAAAGAGTCGAAACGATACACTTTGACAAGAATTCCCTGGCACAAAGCGGATGCGATCGCATGGCGACGGGTTTAACAACAATTGACTATTTGGTGGTCGCGATCTACCTCGTGGGGACGTTGGCATTAGGTCTGTGGATCGGCCGCCGCGTCAAAACCGGGAAAGACTTCTTCCTTGGTGGCAGACAGCTACCGTGGTGGGCGATCGGGATGTCGCTGGTCGCAACTGACATCGGCGGGACCGATATCATCGGCGTGGGAGGAGCTGCTTTCGCACACGGTCTGGCGGTCGCCAATTTTGAATGGATCGGATGTGTGCCGGCGATGATCGTCGCGGCCTTTGTGTTTATTCCGTACTTTTGGCGGATCGGCGTTTACACAATTCCGGAGTTTCTCGAGCGACGATTCAATGCGTCGCTGCGGTCGGCACTTGCGCTTTGTTGGCTAATCTTTATGGCGTGCAATCTCGGGATCATGCTCCTCGCTTCGGCAAAGATGATGGGGGCTATGGTCAATGTCGAGGCCGTCTCCGATTGGTTCGGCTGGGAAGTGGAACGAAGTCTTGCCATTGCACGAATTCAATGGGTATGCATTCTCGCGACAGCCGCCATGGTGGGGGTTTACACCTGCGCCGGCGGTTTAGCGGCAGTCGTGTATACCGATATGATTCAGTGTGCCGTAATGATTGCGGGCTGCCTCTTGGTTGTTGCCTTGGGATTGATCGAAATCGGTGGTATCTCAGGATTGCGCGAAGGAATTGCGCAACATGAGAGCGATACTCTCACCGAAAGCGAGGTTGGAGACTCTGTCGATGCAGCGCAAACTCGACGGGGGCGCGAGCGCACGTCGCTGATTCTGCCGGTTGATACTGCGACGCCGTTTCCCTGGACGGGAATCTTCTTCGGCTTGGCGCTAATCCTCAGCCCTGCGTATTGGATTGGAAATCAGGCGATTGTGCAGCGATCACTCGGTGCGAAAAGCGAGTTTGAGGCAAAGGCAGCCTACATTTGGGGGGCTTTGCTGAAGAACATTATCCCGTTTATCGTAGCCGTTCCGGGGCTAATTGCGCTGGTGATGTTTCCACAGCTGGAAGATGGCGATCAAGCATTTCCTAAATTGGTCTCGGTGCTGTTGCCGACGGGATTACGAGGAGTTTTTCTAGCGGCATTTATTGCTGCGTTAATGTCGAGCATCGATTCGTATCTCAACTCGGCATCGACGATTGTTACCAATGATTTCTACCGGCGATTTGTCAACGTGCAGGCCGACGAGCAAAGGATTCTGTTGATCGGGCGTGGCGTAACATTGTTACTTGTTTTGTGGGCAATTTTCTTTGCCGGATATTTGATGGGACGTAGCGAGGGGATCTACGCAATCTTTCAAACGATGATGGCGTTCTTTCAAGGACCGGCATTGGCCGTACTGATGTCGGGCTTGTTATGGCGGCGGGCCACCGGAACGGCTGCGTTAATCGGCTTTATCGCCGGAGTGCTCTCTTCCATTGGATTATTCGCGTTGACCCAGCCGCAGGTTTATACAGCACTCGGTTGGAAACCGCTATTTCAGATCAGCGAGCCATTTTTGTATTTCTCGGTGTGGGCGTTTCTCGTGTCGTTATCGTTGATCGTTCCGATCAGCCTGTGCACCAAGCCCGACCCAGCCAGCAAGCAGCAGTACGTCGTATTTGCCACCGAGAGTCAGAACGGAGAGCCCCGATGACCGTTTTGCACGAGATAGGCGGCTTCGTACGCGAGCTATTTCTTGCGATCCCACTTTCTGTTGTCCGAGTGCTGTTTGTTGCGGTACCGGTTCTCCTGCTGTTGTGGGTGATCCGTTTGCCGCGCGAGCGAACGATATCGCCTGATGGAGAGGGGCTATGGAGCGAGAACCTGAAGTACGGCGCAGCAGCGGCTCTGCTTGTTCAGATTGTGATCTACGGGATCTTGTGACCGATCGTGGTCGTCCCGGTCAAGTCCGTCAATCCTTTAGCGGAGTCAGCTCGACCTTCCGGTATTCGATCAGCGCCCCCTCGGACTGCAACGAAATCGCCCCCTTCGTTTCACTACAATCGGTCGCATGGTTCACCAAGTCGCCGTTGACGTGGACGATGATTTCATCCCCTCGACAAACGATTTCCATTTGATTCCATTCGCCAATCGGCTTCTCCGAATCGTCTGTGAGATTGAGGTGGCGGCGGCCCTTGCGCCTACTTTCCAGGTCGGGAACTGTCAGCTCGGTGCCGATGACCCAAAAGTCGCCGGCGTTGCCTCGGAAAAGCTGCACTTCGATCGACTTGGGCCAAACCCCGAGTGCGTTCGGTGTTGAAGTATGCACCAAGACACCGTTGTTACCGCCGGGAGTTCCTTCCGGCCAGCGCCATTCCACGACCAGTCGGTAGTTTTCGAAGTCGTCTTTCTTCGTGCGGATATAGCCTGCCGGCTTTCCCTTGCAGATTAAGAGGCCATTCTTAACGCTCCAAACGTCCTCCATTTTGACGTTTTCATCCCGAAGGTAGTACGTCCAGTTGTCGAGGTTTTTGCCGTTGAACAGCGCAATCGTCTCGGGCTTTTCTTCTGCACTAAGTGCCTCGTTTGCCAAACCGTTGATTGCAAATCCGACGATTAGGATCGATGCGATCGAGCGCATGAGAGTGCCTTTTTTGTTCTTGAGCGAAGAGACGTTGTCGAAATCATTAGACGAAGGGCGTGACGCCCGGGACAGCCACTTCGGGAAGCGGCAGGGGAGTATCCCAACTCAACGGATCGGGTGTCAGGTTGAGTTCCGAATTCATCGCTTGTTCCCAAGTCAACTCTTTTCCGGTGTAGGCCGACATGCGAGCCATAATGCCGAGCATGGTACTCTTGGCCATATAGTTTCCATTGTTAATGTACTCGCCGTTGCGCATCGCAGCATACATGGCATTGTGTTCAAGCTGATGCATGTCGGTTCGGCGCTCTCTCCGCCGCCATGGGTTTTCACCGGTGATTTCATACTTCATGAGATCAGCCGCTCCCTTCGAGCCGGAAACGTGATCGAAAAACGAATTGGAGCACCCGGCCTGATGGCGAGTGGTGGCGACGTACTTCACTCCATTTTCGTATTCGAAAATCGTGCTGAAGTGGTCGTAGATGTTTCCGTACTTTTTGTCAGTCCGGGTTTGGCGGCCGCCCGTGCTGATGCAACTGACCGGGTATTCATCTCCCATGATCCAGGACATTTTGTCCATTTCGTGGACGAATTGCTCGACGTTGAAATCGCCCGATAGCCACGTGTAGTAGTACCAGTTGCGTAGCTGATATTCGAGATCGGAACTGACCTGGTCACGTGTCCGACGGGGATCCCAGACGCCACCGCCGTATCGCACGCTGTGCAAGGCAACGATGTCGCCGATCTCGCCGTTATGGAGACGCTTCACCATTTCCTGCATACCGGTTTCGTATCGCCAGCAGAGTCCCGAAACGACAAACAGATTTTTTTCGCGGGCCTCTTCGCTGGTATTTAGAACGGATCGGACACCGGTCGGGTCGACGGCGACCGGCTTTTCGGCGAAGACATGCTTTCCACCATCGATGCAGGCCTTGAGGTGCTGTGGCCGGAATTGCGGCGGCGTCGCCAACAGAACAATATCCACATCGGAATCGACGACCTTCTGGTACGCATCCAGTCCGGCAAACAGGTTCTCCGGGGACACTTCGATCTGTTCTGCAACATCGCTCTTTTGGAGATTCTCGAGGCTTTTCTCCAGATGATCCTCGAAGACATCTCCCATGGCGACGAGCTTCGTGTAGGGGTCGGCCCGCAATGTTTGTCCTGCGGCCCCGGTTCCTCGGCCTCCGCAACCGACCAAACCGACCCGTAGCGTCGGGTCGTCTTGTACATAGGCGGCCCGAGCAATACCGAGATCGAGAGCAGCGCCGGCGGCTGTCGCTGCCGCGGTCGACTTTAAGAACTCGCGGCGTGTTGGTTTTGGGTTAGCGGAGGACGCTGAGGTGGGATTCTGCATGGTGAGGTTTCTCCGATGTCGGAAAGTGGAGGTCAATTGCCTCGATTCAGTCGGGATGGCTTCTAATTTCGATTTCAGAGACTGGAATTATCTTAACTGTTTGCGAGTCTCGATGCCAAAAGGGGCATCGATTTCGGGCGGCAAGGGGAAACTCCAGTTTGGCCCAAGACATCGTTGATTTCAATGGCCGCCTGAGATGAAAAGTTCGGCCGGACGCGTCAAACCGGCGCCTGACACGGGAGAAATCCCACGGATGTATTCATTGTTTGGAGCAGGGGACTCGACTGAAAAAAAATAAGCACCCAGGCGAAATGCCCGGGTGCTTTATAAAAATCGGTCGCGGATGAGGCCGCATGATTTCGAGGCTTAGTAGATGTCCTCGTCACCAGCGCCGCCGCTCCCTTTGTCGTCCTTCGGCTTCTCTGCAATCAAGGCATCACTTGTCAGCAACAGCGTCGATACGCTAGCTGCATTCTGTAGTGCCGTGCGAGTCACCTTGGTGGGATCGATAATTCCGGATTTCAAAAGGTCTTCAAACTTGCCGGAGGCGGCATTGTAGCCCTTGTTGCCTTCGAGTTCCGAAACCTTTTCGCAAATCACGCTGCCATCGACACCGGCGTTGTTCGCAATTTGCGTCAGCGGTGCTCGGCAAGCCCGGAGAATGATGTTGTAGCCGACTTCGGCGTCGTGATCCAAGCCTCTGGGCTTGCTACCGGTTGATGCACGAAGTAACGCGACACCACCGCCGGGAAGAATTCCTTCCTCAACGGCAGCCCGTGTGGCATGCAGGGCATCTTCGACGCGAGCCTTCTTCTCTTTCATTTCGCTTTCCGTCGCTGCACCGACATTGACCTGAGCGACTCCGCCGGAAAGCTTGGCAACTCGCTCTTCCAGTTTTTCCCGATCGTAATCGCTGGTGGAGTTCTCCAACTCACGACGAATCTGATCGATGCGTGCTTTAATGTCGGCCGTCTTGCCAGAACCTTCAACGATCGTCGTGTTGTCTTTGTCGATGACAATCTTCTTCGCCTGGCCAAGGTCGGCAAGTTGAATGTTCTCGAGTTGAATTCCGAGATCTTCAAAGATTGCCTGGCCACCAATCATGATGGCAATGTCTTGCAGCATGGCCTTCCGTCGGTCGCCGTAACCCGGCGCCTTGACGGCGACACACTTGAAGGTCCCACGCAACTTGTTGATGACCAACGTTGCCAGGGCTTCGCCTTCGACGTCTTCGGCAATGATCAGCAGCGGCCGACCGGCGTTGACAACCTTCTCGAGGACCGGCACGAGATCCTTGATGTTAGAGATCTTCTTTTCATGGATCAGCACGTAGGCGTTCTCGAGGACGCACTCCATGCTTTGCGGGTCTGTGACGAAGTACGGCGAAAGGTAACCGCGGTCGAACTGCATTCCTTCGACAACCTCAAAGTCGGTATTCAGGCTTTTGCCTTCTTCGACGGTGATGACGCCGTCTTTGCCGACTTGTTCCATGGCATCGGCCAAGATGGACCCGATTTCTTGATCGCCGTTCGCGGCAACGGTTCCAACCTGAGAGATGGCTTTCTTCGTCCGGCATTCGGTCGCCATGTCGTGCAGCTTTTTGACAATATCATCGACTGCCTTGTCCATTCCCCGTTTCATTTCGATGGGGCTGACGCCGGCGACGACGGCCTTCAATCCTTCATTGTAGATCGCTTCGGCCATAATGGTCGCGGTGGTAGTTCCATCACCGGCGATGTCGGAAGTCTTACTGGCGACTTCCTTGACCATGCGGGCGCCCATATCTTCGAACTTGTCACTCAGTTCGATCTCACGGGCGACGGTCACGCCATCCTTTGTAACCGTTGGCGAGCCAAAGCTTTTTTCAAGAATGACATTGCGTCCGCGGGGACCCAACGTGACCCGGACGGCACGTGCCAATTTGCTGACACCACGCCGCATTGCTTCTTGGGCTTCTTGGTCGAAGGCAATCATCTTTGCCATGTCTGTTCATCTCCTGAGATAGGTCTAGTGTTGGCTTCGTATGGGATTGAGCTGATCGCGATTCTTCCAGCGATCGCGTTTCGGTGTTGCCGCCGACTCCCTCGCGTTCGCGTCGACGAAATATTCGGTGAATTAGTATGTCGCCAGAATGTCGCTCTCGCGGAGCAGCAGGAAGTCCGAATCGCCAACTTTGATTTCGTCACCGGCGTAGGAACTGAAAATGACTTTGTCACCTTCCTTGACCGTCAATGCCACCTTCGATCCGTCGTTTTTGACGTGTCCGTCGCCAACGGCTACCACTTCGCCCTTTTGAGGTTTATCTTGTGCGGAATCGGGCAGAACAATGCCGCCGGAGGTAGTCGATTCCGCCTCTTCACGCTTCAGTACGACCCGGTCGCCCAACGGTACAAGCTTGATGCCCTTCTTAGCGGCCTTCTTTGCCATTACACGCTCCCCAAATTCCTGGTCTTGATTCCTCACCAATCTTCGCTTGGCCGTCGGGTTACGGCCCGAGGCGCGAATGGAGTCTGTTTCGTCGCCGACTAAGCGAACTTCGTGCCCATTCGAAACGATTTCCAAAGTGACTCTCAATAAACATGTTACGGCGATCAATCAAATCGACGCCGACTGCCAGATCCTGTTTGACTGGTTCTGCCGATGATTGACATCTGCCAAATTGACAGTGAAGGGCATTCGGATGCCGAGGCCAGTGGCCTGTCTCCGTCAAATGCCGGAAATAATTGACACAGGTCGAACATCCGGTACGATCGATAGAAACAGGCGGGAAGCAATTCCAGCTTGTTTTGCAGAACATCTCTCGGTTCTGTTTCCCTTGGGGCTTCGGCTGAAAGGCTGAGCCCGGCTCGCGAATGCCATCAAGTCCTGTTCGGTTCCTACGAATCCCGGGGTTTGATTGCTGTGGCAAATCCGTCCGACATCGAGGCGCAAATCGCACGCGCCAAGAAGCTTGCGAGCCAGGGCCACCATCCGCAGGCCAGAGCTGTATTCAGCGAAATCATTGAGACTTCCTCTGATTTCCGAGCCCGTAACGAGTTTGGCTGTTATCTTCTCCAACTCGAGCAATTTGACGAAGCGAAGGCGCAGTTTCTCCGTCTTCTCAATGATGCTCGTAAGCACTCCAACAAGCGGTTGACTTCCGTGGCCTGTCACAATTTGGCAGCCCTCTACCGTGCTGTCGGAGAATTCCGATTAGCCGCCAAATGGCAACAGGCAGCCGATTCCACCGAGGATGAGTTGGTTTCCGGGCTTAGTCTTTGCGAATCGCTATCTGCCCGGGGCTGCGATGCAATCGGGTCAGGAGATTATGAGCTCGCAGAAGAGCTTCTGTGGCGATCCCTGCGTGCGGGAGAGGAAACTGCCGACTGCCCGAATCAAGCGGCAGATTGGGGCAATTTGGCGGTTCTGGCCGGTCTGCGGGGGGAGATTCCGACCGCTATTCGGTATTTGATCCGTGCCTACCGGATCAACTCAGAGAATCGGGATTACTTCTGGATGGGCTGCGATTTGATCAATCTTGCTGAATGTTTGCTCCAAGTTCGGAAGCGGCGCACGGCGCTTCGCTTCTTGCAGGACGCGATCGATTGCTTTGAGCGCAGCGGCGCTGAGTCCTCGCGAAACCGGGCCATCGACCGTTGGACTGAGATCCAGCAAGTCGAGGATGTCTACCAGCGAGACCCGTTGCTGAATTAGAGCCATGGGCACTTTCCTAGGCCCGCGAGGCAGGCAAGCTACAGCTTTTCAGAATACGCCACGATGATCCAGATCGCCGCGATTGAGGCTTGGACGCGTGCGATGACCCGGAGTCGGGAAGCCCACAATTTCGAGATGGGATCCGCGAAAACCGGGCGTATCGATCTAGCGACGCACGCGAAAATGGAGATAATCCCCCGACTTCTGTCGATCGCCTTTCCTTGCTCACCCAGCGTCAGCTGGCCGGATATCGATTACTCTGTTCCGTGCCAAGTCGCGCAGGCCCTGATTCTCGTCAAACCATGAAGTCGCACACGCGACTCGCCGTCGAACGACTACAATTGCTCAAGGAAGAGATTCGCAATGACCCGAAAGATCACTGGATTGATCCTCATCGGAATCGGCCCTTTCCTGCTGATTAGCGGCTGCGAAGCTTTGTACGAAGCCGGCGTCACAGGAATGGCCCCGTTTGTCGATTTTGAGCCGCGGATTCGAGAAGAGGAAAAGCACCGCAAGGAGTATCAGGAGCATGGATCACCAGCCGCCTTGCGATGGCTGCTCGCCAATCGAATCCAGGCGGGTATGTCGGTGGCTGAAGTCGAAAAGGTTTTGGGCCAAACCGCGACCAGAGAATTCAACGACACCTGGCTGAAAACCAAAGGTGGTCATTATCGCAGTGGTGATTCAACTTATAAATGGGGGCCCGATAGCGAAGGCCGAACACTCTATTTGGTGTTTCGGGAAGGCAAACTGGTGAACTTCAATCCGCGGGATTACAACGATTCACTTTGAAGAGTCGCCGATCTTCCATCGCTTGTGAACCGCTGACGGCGCTGCTGAGAATAACTTCCGATCGCGATGGCTCATTCATCGTTGGAGTGGCCGCGATTCACGGCTTGGGAAGCGCTGTCTCCGTCAACGGAATGACCTCGGGAGACGGCTTCGATCGTTCGAGGCGCAGTTGCCCGCAGGCCGCGTCAATGTCGGCCCCTTTGCGTTTTCGGATCGTTGCAGGGACTCCGTTTTGCTCAAGGATGCTGAGGAACTGCTGAGTGCGCGGCTGAGCCGGTTCAGAATACGGCAATGCAGACACATCGTTCATCGGAATCAAATTAACATGGGCGTTACGTTCACGCAGCAGGATTGACAATTGCCGAGCATGAACAGAAGCGTCGTTCACACCGCCGAGTAGTACATATTCATAAGTCACCCGGCGGCCCGTGGATGCAAAGTAGTAGTCGGCAGCCTGCACGATTTCATCGATTCCGACGCGGTCATTCACAGGCACGAGACGATTGCGCAATTCGTCGTTTGGCGCATGCAGCGAGACGGCCAAGTTGTATTGGCGGCCCGATTCAGCCAGCTCGCGCATTTTTAGCGGTAAACCGACGGTTGAAATCGTAATCCGGCGTGCTCCCAATCCCAGGCCGTTGGGGCTGTGGACATCGGCGAGAGCAGACAATAATGCGTCCAAATTGGCTAACGGCTCGCCGATCCCCATCACCACGAGATTGGTAAGCTTTTCATCTCGTTTGAGGCACGCTTCGATGCGGACGACTTGTTCGAGGATTTCGCCGCGTGACAAGTTGCGTTTAAGCCCCAACAGGCCGCTGGCACAAAAAACGCATCCCATCGCGCAGCCGACCTGGGTGCTAATGCACGCCGTTCGTCGCGACGTTTCCCGCATGAGGACGCATTCGACACTTTCGTTGTCCCGCCACTCGAGGAGTAGCTTTTCGGTATTGTCGCTGGCCCGTTGATGCGCTGCGACGTTAGCTGCCAGAATCTCGAACGAGGATGACAGTCTTTCGCGAAGAGGCTTTGGCAGGCTATGCATCTTGTCAAAGTCATAGACCCGCTTTTCAAATACCCAATGACGGATCTGTCGCGCCCGAAACGCAGGAATTCCGGCGTCTCGACACCAGTCGCCGAGACTGGCCTCGCTGAATTCGAGCAATGATTCAGGCAGCAATTCGTCAGGCATGTCGAAGGGATTGCTTTCCAAGTCGAACGGATGAGAGACCCTTCATTCTAGGCCTGCGGATCATTCTTCACCAGAGTGAGCAATCAGCACTCGGCTCGTCCTATCACAGCCGCTTCACCGAACTGATTGGTGGAGAATCGTGGGAATTCGGTTTGAAAAGCTCAACAAGGCTTCGATTACAAGCAACGAAAGTTTCCCGTCAATTGCCACTGGAATCGAACCGCATTGGTGCCGGAGCCTCAAGCGGAATCTCCCGGTCAGTCAATCGTGCGGTCCCAATATCATCGTCTGTTACGATGCTTGGTACGGAAATACTGACCGGTCGCGAACGCGACGGAAGCTGCTCGGTAGCGGTTCGGGTACCAAAATCATTGGTCGTGGGAAGCGTTCGATACACTGGTGCGTTTTTTGCCAACGGCAGGTAGGTGTCGCCGACTTGGGCGGCAACAACTTGCAGGACAGGCGCAGAAGAGATGGCCCGCCGTCGACCCGATTCTGCTGCATAATTGGTATCCGCCCCAATGGACGGCAGGTGAGAATCGGCCTGAGGCCGGAACTGCATGACAACCCGAATTGGGGGGGCACCCGGATAGGACAGATCAAGATGAGCTGCCATATTCGTTGGAGAGCTCGCGGAAAGAGGATTTCCCAAATCCAAAATGCCCGAGAATTGTACGCTCGTCCCATCTTCTGATGGTTCGACTGTCGGTTGGCCGAATTGGCGTTGGCCGAGGGACAATGCCATTTTGGAATCACGATTCAAATGCCACCCGTGCGAAGTCATCAACACGAGATCGTCCCGCCCGAAGTGAATTCGCGGATAACCGTACAGCGACTGCGTGATATGAGAAACCGCGACAGCCGGCACGTTGGGTTGACCAAGTTTGGCAGCACAAACGAGCAGCAATGGAACGGGAAGATCGGCTACGACTTGCGGGTCGCCCAAATACTTGACCATTTTCGCGCCGTCGTTTGAGACGTAATACAGCGAGACCAGGCTGGCCAGACTCTGTTGGCGCTCCAAATCGACGTCCAGGTTGCGGAGAATGGCGTCTTCGGCTTCGGCATACTGGCTGTGGTTTGCCAGGACACGGGCAGATACCAAATTGGCTTCCCAAACCTGTGTCGAATACCGTAGCGCTGCCAAAGCCGTTCTTGGTGCGCCCGGTTGATTCAGTCCTTCCTGGATCGCTGCCAGATTGGCCACTCCGGCCGCCAGCATTTCGTCCTGCCGAAAATGGCCGGCTCCCAATTCTGCCAGCCGAGTATAGGTATTTGCTGCGGCGAAGAGTTGTCCACGCATTTGTTCGGTCCGCGCGACGTAATACCAATACGGCGGATAACATTCCATAAACTTTTCCATGCGCTTGAGAATGCGCAAACGTACTTCCAAGTCCGGTTCCTGAAGGGCCTGTTCCAACTGGTCAAGATCGTTGTTCCGTACGAGCCAGCGGTCGGGGATATTCTTCTCTTTGGCCAGTTTCCAGAATGTATCGAGAAACTTCGAAGACTTATCGACAACCGCCCCCATTTGTTGCTTTTCGATTCTCCAGTTTTCCAACTCGCGCTGCGATGTGGCGTTGCGATAATCCCACCAAGAGTTGGCACCGGTGCGCACGGCGGACCCGAATTGCATCGACGCTAGTTGCGTAACAGCCACGAACGTGTTTGCTGAAATTTGTCGCCGAATTTGCTGTTTGTATTTGTCGCGTAGGACGACTCTTTCGTGATCGGCGATTTGGATCTGACCGATCTCGTCAAGCACCTCTGTGTAAAGCTCAACCACCTGTTGATCGGCAAGTCCGTTGAGGTCGAGGTTATTCAGGATTTTTTCCTGTTCTTCAATCAACACCGCTTTTGTGGGGTATCGCCTGATGCGATGGAATGAGGCCCGGCAGTAATTGAGCGCGACGGCGGTCGATCGTGCCTGATCGCTTGCGGCAGATTCAGTGCCGACGTCCTGCGCTGGTAGTGCCGAAACAAAAAAGAGAAGTAGATTCGCATGCATAGGATTGATCGTCCTAATGATTGCTGTCGTCAGTTCGATTCAGAAGCCATGTGGCTATGGAATGAATTCTCATTCGGGATTGTTCGTTCCGGCGACCAGTGTCATCCGCCGGCGAACGCAGATCAGTCGAGGTATTGTTGCGATGGAAACTTCCCCTCATCGTACGACCGCAAACAGCTTGGTAGACCGTCAGCGCAAGGTGTCGTACAGACGGCGCGTCACAATACTACAACATGCAACGGCTCTGGGAATTGACCGGTGTGAAGCGTTGGCCAAGATCTTGGAAGATGCGGCCGGTCTCGACAATTGGGCAAACTGATTCATGCACGGCAAAAGAATTCAAGTGCCGGCATGCGTTACCGAGTCCGCAAAGCTTAACTGATTTACGTATTCGGATCGGGGTAACGATATTCGACCAACGCTACCCGCGCAAACCTCGCGGATCTTCCGAGCCATCTTGAATCTAACGTAGGTGGATTCCGATCGCTGGCGTGCGGGAACATCGTTCGCAAAGGCGAGGACGTATCCCGCAGACTTGTGGCCTCGATAGCCGCGTTTTGCTTTGAATTGGCTGGCTTGCACGAGCCAGTATCGCCCACAATAAAAAGCAAACCACTCTAAGCAGCTCGGCGATTCGAGTCCCGCGAGAAGTTGGGGTGTCTGACAACATCCGGCTCTTCGGTGGTCGAGTCGGCCTGAAGAGCATCGGTAATTCCCGCGACAACTCGTTCTTGCTGAGCTGCGGTCAGTTCTGCATAAATCGGCAAAGCGAGAATCTCTTGTGAAGCAAGCTCCGATTGCGGGAAATCACCTTCCCGATAACCCAAGTGCTGAAAGCACTCCTGCAGATGCAGCGAAGTCGGGTAGTACACCATGCATCCGATTTCTTGCTGACGAAGGAAGTTCATGACCTCGTCGCGTCGACCGTGCTTCACTCGGATACAAAATTGGTTGTAGATATGACGGCGACCCGGTGCAACGACCGGTAGCTCAATCGCGTCGAGTAGCCCTGCAGAGGAAAACAATTTGACGTACTGAGCGGCGTTCTTCTGGCGTGCCTCTGTCCAATCGTCCAAATGAGTGAGCTTGACTTGCAAGACTGCGGCTTGAAGGGCATCAAGCCGGCTGTTGATTCCAACTTCGATGTGTCGGTATTGCCCTGACTCGCCGTGCACTCGCAAACGACGCAGGCGGGCGGCAAGTTGTTCGTCGTCGGTGGTGATTAGCCCACCATCTCCGGCGCCGCCCAGGTTCTTTGTTGGAAAAAAGCTGAAGCAGCAAAGCGTTCCCAACACGCCGGCCCTTCTGCCATGATATTCGGCACCAATGGCTTGGCAGGCGTCTTCGATAATGGGCAACTCGTGGCGGCTGGCGATGCGCCACAGTGGTTCCATTTCTGCGCATTGCCCAAAAATATGAACGGGCATGATCGCGCGTGTCTTAGAAGTAATGGCGGTTTCAACAGCCGATGGATCGAGGTTGTACGTTTCGGGATCGATATCGACAAAAACCGGCGTTGCTCCGACTCGGTAGATCGCGCCGGCCGTCGCAAAGAATGTAAACGGACTGGTAATGACTTCATCGCCCGGCTGGATGTCTAGTGCCATTAATGACAAGACCAACGCATCCGTTCCCGAAGCGCAGCCGATTGCGTGGTGCGCGTCACAGTACCGAGCGATGGCCGCCTCAAATTCGGCGACCGTTTCTCCGAGAACAAATCTCTGGGACGCAAAAAGCGATTGAACAGCTTCTTCAATTTCGGAAGAAATCTGAGAATGTTGTGCAACAAGATCGATGAATGGGACCGGCTCGATGGTTGGTTTTTCGTGAACTGCAGCCGGAATGATCTCAGACATTCGTAACTCCAAATGCTCAACCGCTGACTTGCCTGGGAGAAGGGGGCGTAAATTATGCGCCGATCGGCTTTATGTCAATACGAGGTCCGGGCACGATTAACACTGCGGATTGGCGTTCTTAGAATCAGGGGCGGCTGACTCGTGGGGGCGGCTCTCATTCGGCGGTGAGAGCGACGAGATGGCTTATTGCGAAATTGACGTTGACATGCACAACGCCAAACTGCCCGCTTTCGAGCGGGGCGGGAAGATTTCGCGGATCACGGCAAGATCAGCCGCCGCTTCGCGTCAAATCGCGAAATCGGCTGCGTAAATCTTTGGTGATCGGGCCGGGGACACCCTCGCCAATCACGCGTCCGTCCAAGCTGACCACGGCGATGACTTCAGCCGCTGTTCCCGTCAGGAAACATTCGTCGGCTGTGTAAATGTCATGCCGCAGAATCGCCGTCTCCAAGACGGTATGTCCGGCTTCCTTGGCCAACTGAATAGCCGTGTTGCGGGTAATTCCCTCCAGGATGCCGGCTTCGAGCGACGGTGTTTTGATCATTCCACGCGTGACGATAAAAATGTTGTCGCCGGTGCACTCGGCCACTTCGCCTTTGTGATTAAGCATCAATGCTTCGACGGTTCCCGCGTCGGTTCCCTCGATTTTGGCGAGGATGTTGTTCAAGTAATTCAGCGACTTGATTCGCGGGCTGAGTGCCGCTGGATGGTTTCGAATTGTGCTGGATGTGACCAGCTTCATGCCCTGTTCGTACACTTCCGGGTCGTACAGAGTGATGGTGTCGGCAATGATGATGATTTGAGGGTTGCTCGTTTTACGTATATCGAGACCGAGCGTGCCGGCCCCCCGTGTGACCACGAGACGGACATAGCCGTCGTCGATTTGGTTGGCTGCCACTGTTTGTTCGACGGCGGATGCCATGTCGGCCTTCGACATCGGAATTTCGAGTCGAATGGCATGAGCGCTTTCATAAAGGCGTTCGACGTGTTCGGTGAGCAGGAATACCTTGCCGCCGTAAACACGGATCCCTTCGAACACACCATCGCCGTACAGCAATCCATGATCGTAAACGCTGACTTTGGCATCGTCTTTGTCGACGAGCGATCCGTTAATGTAGACCTGCGATGGCATCGGAAGCTGAATTCAAAAAAAGGTGACACCGGCAGGCAACAGGGCCGGCGAGAGTGGAATCGAGGGAGAAGGCATGAAGACCAGATGTCTCGTCAATGCCGACTAGGCCGCCTCTTCAAGCACGTCAATTCGTCCTTCGTGGAGTCTGACAATTCGATGCGCCTGTTTCGCAATGGAATCGTCGTGCGTCACCATGATAATAGTCAGACTTTCGACCTCGTTCAACTCCGTCAACAGGTCCATAATCTCCTGACCGGTTTGCGAATCGAGATTGCCGGTCGGCTCGTCCGCCAACAGAACTTCCGGTTTGGCAACCAGTGACCGTGCGATGGCGGCTCGTTGCATCTCTCCGCCGGAAAGTTGCGAGGGACGATGTTTGATGCGGTGTGCCAAGCCGACCTTTTGAATGATGTCTTTTGCAAGCCGTCGGTACTCGCGGCGCCGCTTCCAATAGACCCAACTGGGGTGCCGAATCATCAGTGGAGCCAGAACATTCTCCAGGACGGTTAATTCTGGCAGCAGGTGGTAGAACTGAAAGATGAAACCAAAAACGCGATTTCGGAGTTTGTCGCGCGTGTCGAACGGCAAATTATCGATTCGCTGCCCGTCGAGAATGACCTCACCGACACTCGGCGAATCGAGCAGTCCCATCAGGTGCAAAAGCGTGCTTTTTCCGGAGCCGGATTGCCCGACGATGGACAGAAATTCTCCGCGATTGACGCCGATGTCAACGCCCTTGAGGACGGGAACTTCATGTTGGCCGGTGCGGTACGTTTTTTCCAAAGCGACGGCGCGGATATGTTTTCGAGGCATTTTTATGGTCTCTGCCATGGAGTTACCCGACGATTCCTTGCTGAGCGACGGCTGTGATTACATCGAAGGTGTTCAGTTGCCTCACAGTGAGGCAAACTTGCCGAGTTCATTCAGAGTTTATTCGTATCGCAGTGCTTCGACCGGGTGTAGACGGGCGGCACGCCGGGCTGGAAGAATGCTGGCGAGGACCGCAATGGTCATCGCACCAAATGCGACCCAAAGAACCATCATGGGGTTCACTTCGGTTGGGATCTCAGGGAAATAGTAGATTCGTTCGTCGAAAACCTTTCGGCCCGTTAACCAGGTGAAGAACTCTTCAATTTTGTTGATGTAATGCACGAACAACAGTCCCAAAACGACTCCTACACCGCTCCCGACGATGCCGAGCGCTAGTCCGTACGACAAAAAGATCGACATCACTCCGTTCGAGCTGGCACCGAGTGCTTTGAGAATGCCGATGTCGCGGGTCTTTTCCACGACAATCATGAAGAAGATCGCCAGAATGCCGAACCCGGCCACGGTAATAATGAGGAACAACAAGATGTTCAGAATCGCCGACTCGATATCGACAGCCGCGAGGAGCGGTCCCTGCTTTTGTTCCCAGGTGCCGACTTCAAACATGCCAGGAGGGAAAACCGACCGCAGCTTTTCGACGACTTCGTCGGAATCAGCATAGTCTTTCAATTTGATCTGAATGGTCGTGAACCGACCTTTGCCGGTTTGCGGGTCGATCATCCCCCGCATTTCCTGCAGAAACTCGAGATTGCAGAAGACGAGGTTTTGGTCGTATTCGCTCATACCGCTGCGAAACACATCGACGATTGTTGCGGGAAAGTGTGTTGTTGCTGGCGGCCGGCCGGCGGTCACCGTGCTGATTTTCACATCGTCGCCAGTCCGTACCATTTTGATCGTCTTGGGCTCGCCGGTTTCCGGGTCATCCACCATGAATTCGATCAGGCCCGATCCGATGTAGATTCGTCCCGGCATCAATGCTGTCGGGTCTACCGTTGCTTCTGCCGTGGCATCACCCTGATCGAACAGTTCCCAGGGATCTGCGGTGGGGGCGGTGCCGTCCGCAGTTTTCACTTGGTTTTGGTCGGCGTCGGCATCTGCAGTTGCGCCGGCCTGGATGATTGCCGGTTGAGGACCGATCGTTGTCGACTCGCTGGGCGTCGTGTTTTGGGAAACGTCGTCATCAAATGGGGTCCATCCGTTGTCACGGGCCGACGATTCGTCGCCGGGCACCGATCGGTTGTCATAAGAATTGAAGAACAACTGCCGCCGTGCGACCATTTCGCGACGATACGCCAACGCTTCGGGAGTCAGTTCCCATCCGGGGGTCTCGTCACGAGATCGTTGCGGTGGTTCTTTCACCTCATTGCCGATCTTGACGCCGGCAAAACTTTCCAACTGGTCCTTCAGCGGACCAACTTGTGCTTTGCTTTCAGGATGAATTCCGACAATGGTAACTGGCCGATTGATCGGTTCGTTGACATATTCAAAGCTCAACAAACCGTAAACTTCCACAGTGGCGGTCATGGCTTCGATTTGGTCGCCGGCGACCTGCCGGGCCAATTTCATGTAATAATCAGCATCCGCCTGGCCATCGAGCGTATGAGAATCGATGATGACATCGGCGAGAATTCCATGAATTCGATCCCGCATTTCGCTGCTGAAACCGGACATAACGCTGTTGACCACGATCATCGTGGCGACGCCCAGCATCACGCTGACAATACTCGCCAGTGCGATATAACGAGTGCGAAGATAACGCAGACAAAGCAGCAGTTTGTACATTCCGCCAATCCTTTGGCATGAGGGCAAACTTGAATTGTTGGGTCGCGGCCGGTGGCCACGTTTGCCTATTGGGTGGGCCCTTCCTGGGTCTCCGGTCGTAGTAGCGGGAAGAATATCACGTCCCGAATGCTGCGGCTGTTGGTCAGCAACATCACCAATCGGTCGATGCCGATTCCCAGTCCACCGGCTGGTGGCATTCCGACCTTTAACGCCTGCACGAATTCGTGGTCCATTTTCGCCATCGACTCTTCTTCGGAAAGTCCGGCAAGTTGCGTGCGAAACAGATCCTCTTGCAAACGCGGATCATTCAATTCGGTATAGGCATTTGCCAATTCCATCCCTTGAATGAACAACTCGAAACGTTCGGCGATGTTCGGATCATCCTGCTTGCGTTTGGTCAACGGGCAGATCGATGCTGGGTAATCGATAACAAAGACCGGTCCGGTCAAGTGGTCTTCGACGGTGGCTTCAAAGACCTCGTTGACAACAACGTCGTGGTGTACGCCCTCTGTTTCAATACCGTGCTGGGCGGCGACACTTTGGACCGCAGTTGCATCGTGCATGTCGCAGCCGGCATGCTCTGCGAATAGCTCAGCGTACGTCTTTCGCGGCCAGCGGGGTGTAAAATCGATGGTGGTATCGTCCCATGGCAGTTGAAAACCTTGATCGAGGCTTTTCACCGCATTGACGACGATCGCTTCCGTCAAATCCATCATGGTTTCGTAGTTGCCGTACGCCTGATAGATTTCGATCATCGTGAATTCAGGATTATGGGTCGCATCAATCCCTTCATTTCGAAACACCCGACCAATCTCATAGACGCGTTCAATTCCGCCGACCATGAGCCTCTTAAGGTGCAACTCCAGCGCGATGCGCATAAAGAGCTCAATGTCGAGCGTATTGTGGTGCGTGATGAACGGCCGTGCGGCGGCACCCCCGGCGATGGCATGCAAGACGGGCGTTTCGACTTCAACGAAGCCAGCATCGCGCAGTGTCCCTCGGACGGAGTCGATTACCTTCGTCCGCTGCAGCATTCGATCCAGAACGCCTTCGTTGTAGATTAAATCGATATACCGCTGGCGGAGCAACATTTCGGTGTCGCGCGCGCCGTGAAACTTTTCAGGCGGCTGGGCTAGCGATTTGCACAGAATCGTCAGCGATTCCACGAAAATCGTGACCTCGCCTGTGTTGGTGCGTCGCAATTTCCCGTCGACGCCGACCAGATCTCCCAAATCGAGCGCCGTAATCAGTTCCCATTGTTCTTCCGGCAAGTCGCGGCGCGAGGCCATCAGTTGGATGCGGCCGGTCCAATCCTGGATATGAAAAAACTTGAGTTTGCCTTTGTTGTTGCGAAGCATGATCCGGCCGGCGACACGGACCGATTCGCCATCGATGCCCGACTCGGGCGGGCACATTTCTCGTGCCCGGGTGATGGGGATATGGTTGTCGAATCGCTGTCCCCACGGATCGACACCGAGTGACACGATCTTTTCCAGCTTTTCCAGCCGGGCTTGTTCGAGACGGTCAGGTTTTTGAGTGGACATACTGTGTGATGTCAAAGCAAGCGGAGAGAGACGCTCCGACCGTAGCCGGATTTCGACCCCCAATCGGCCGAATCGTTGCCGAATTTGGCGAACAATCCGACTGATCGACTGGTGGTCGAAAAACAGAGCGGACAATGATGGGGAAAACGTAGATATAGGTCAATGGCAATGCTCGGGAAAGTAGGCAAAGCAGGGGGAGTTGCAGCAATCGCTGCCCAATTGCTGCGCTTGGCCTAGAGCGATTTACTATTTCTCGTGGTCATTTCTGGCTCTTGGCAACCGGCAATGGTAGTACTAAACGCGATTGTCGCGGCCAGAAGTCAGCGTAATACGCTGTAGCCATTTGGTGGTCGAAGAGTCCGGCGATCCCGCTCCGGGGTGAGATTGTCAATTTCGCGCGAATTTCATTTCGTTACTGCGCCGCGGCTGTTTCTTCCAGACGGGCTGAAAGCTGCTCGCAGAGCCGATACAAGAGGTCGAGCGAATCTCGGGCCTCTTGTTCCGTGATCGTCATCGGCGGGCTGACGCGGACGACGTTATTGGCGAGCGGCCCGAGTAGATGAATACCATCGCCGCTCTCTTCGCCCAGGTAACAAGTCTCGACCAACAGATTGGCCACCTGATTGTCGGACAGCCCGCCGAGGGCAGGGCATTCGATTCCGAAGACCATACCTTCACCGCGAACTTTGGAAATGACCGCCGTTTCTTTGAGGCGACCTAGCCCCTCGAAGAAAAGCTCAGACATTTCGTTGGTGTGCTGCAACACGTTGGAATTCTCAAATTCGTCGAGCGTTGCCAAAACAGCGGAACAAGATAGCGGGTTGGCACTCCAGGTATCCGAAGTCTCGCCATATTTCAGGCTGGAAATCACGTCACTTCGACCGACGGCGGCACTGACCGGGACACCGTTTCCCAACCCCTTTCCCAGCGCAACAAAATCGGGTTCGATTTCGTATTTTTCGAACGCATACATCGCTCCGGTCCGCCCGAAGTTCGATTGCACTTCGTCCAGCACGAAAAAGAGGTCGTGTTCGCGACAGAAACGTTCCAGAAGCTTCAAGTACGATGCGGGTGGGTGAAAACTGCCTCCTCCGCCAAGATAGGGCTCTGTAATCAAGCAATTTAGTCGTGTGCCATATTCCTTCCAAAGCGCGTCGAGTTCGGCTTGGTAGGGAGACAAATCGATTTCCTGGCCATACTGAGCCGCGTCGTCGATTTCCTGCATGGGGAAGCTGATGAATCGCACGCGGGGGTCGCGATCGCTATCGTGCTCCGACCCCGTGACGGCACCAGCCAACCCCTTTTTGCCATGGAAACCATGTCGGGTGGCGATGATCATGTCGCGATCTTCATGGCAGTGCAGACAAGCCCATAGCGCTTTTTGAATTGCTTCGGAGCCAGAGGCCGCCCAGATGACCGTATCAAGTCGTTGACCCAAGGGCGACGTTCGAAGACTCTTCAGAAGCCGTTCGACTGCTTGGGTCTCGATTTCGGTGACCGCATTATAGGCGGTGAAGGCCGACGCTTGGACGTAAGGAGATTGATCAGCGCCGCTGCGGAACGTGCTTTCATCCCAGCCAAGGTAGCCTGCAAACCTCTTGAGCCATTGACGCGGATTATGTCCGAGGTTGGCAACCAAGACTCCGGAACTGTAGTCGTACAGACGCCGCCCTTCGGGCGTCCAGTGAAATACGCCTGCAGATTTGGCCATGACGGCCTGACTGGGCGTAAAGGTTCTTAGAGAGACCGGTTCTTTGGCTGCCACGATTTCGCGTGCTGCGTTCGAACGATCTTCGTTGGAAAAGTGAATCGGTTGCGTCATGGCGAACCCATTTGGTCTCGGATGGAGTGAATCTTAATCTCTAGCTTCGCGCGCCGCCGCCTTAAATGGCCTTCGGGTTGGGTCAAACGACAATCAGACCTTGCCATCATACAGCACTTCATGTGCATCGGACCCTGGTTGATACAAAACGAGACCGCCGTTCTCGTCGTTGACACGCACGACACAGTCAGCCATTCCCCGCTGATGGCGATCGAGTATGGCTTCGAGCGCTTGGACTGCAGCAACGACCTGTCGATCAGCGGCGAGTTCGTTGTACGTCAACTGACGAATCTCGTTGAGCCGAGCCTGGCGATTTGCAGCTTCACCGGCGAATTCGACGTAGGCCACTTCCCGGGCAAACCGTTCAATGACTTCGACACCGTACCCTCGTTGCGAGCGTGCTCCCCACGGTTCGAGCACTTTCGCGTTGTAATGGTTATTCATCGAGTTCTTAACCTCGAACGGCGTTTTTCCTTCCACGGTGCATTCGACGCCTCGCTTGCGGGAATGTCCGTTCCACAAACCGTTGTCGAAGCGAAACTGAACTTCCTGCTCGACATAACCGGGGAAATTGTCAGGTGTGACCCAGGAGGTGTGAATATCAAACGCGGCTTCGCGACCCGTGTCGTATTCGTAAATCATCCGCATTTGACAGCTATCCCAAGTGGTGCCGTCTTGCGGGCTGACGATTCCTCGCTGGCCGGTCGCGGTTACCGTTTTGAGACGCCCGCCAAAACTGAAATCAATCAGCTTGATGTAGTGAACGGCGACGTATGTTCCCGGGTTGCGGCCGGTGATCC
>JANQRQ010000281.1 GCA_028284485.1 Planctomycetaceae bacterium
CCAGTGAGCTGTCTGCGCACCGGTAGCCCCAACAACCTTCGAAGACCTTTACCGAGGCGCCTTTGACCGCCCAGGAAATTATCCAAACGGCAATAGTTCCGGTCGCAACAGGAACGGGAAGACGCGAATCGGTTCGCCGACCGGCATCTTTTTCTTATAAGTCAACTGTGCCGCACGATCGGCCGCAAACTGCAGCTTGGTCAGTTCCAAACCGCAATAGAAATCACCCTCAGCTTCGGCGGCAACATCGGCGAAAACTTCTCCAGCCGATGCGGCATGACGACGGACGCCATGAATGCTGTCCTCGCGCACCTTAACGCCGGCGGCAGACAGTTTGACCAAACCCTTCAAGAACCGGCCGACAGTCGTATCCGGTCCGGAAACCCGCCATAGACGTTCCCATTCGTCGTGGGCTTCCCAGTAGTAGCCGTAGTTGAAATAGTCGATCGCCAATAGATAGCTGCGATTATCAGCCCAATTCTCCGGTGACAACGGCTTTGGAGTTCGCCCTTTGCGGCTATGGCTATGACCATCGGGATGACGCACGGGGTGAGGCGTTTTTGTGCCCGGAATAAAGGTGTAGTCCGGCAATTCAACCGGGGGTAGCAAACGTGGAATTTCGCTAACTGCTTCGGCCATCCGCTCCATTCTCCCAACTTAAACTTAAGATTGCCGCACCGCATCGATGTGGTGCCGACAATTCTGTTCCTAAGGCTATTCCCTCGCCTCAAATCGTTATGAAATCGCTCTTGTTCGTGATAGTCAATTGGAAAATCATCGTTCCAACAAAATTCGGCCCTAGACGCATCCCCGACCGATTGCGCTAAGACTCACCATTAGCGCTAACCACTCCGAACGAACGGCGTACCGGTAACCGCGCATAATGTTTGACTTTTGGGTCGCTCGAACCAGCGGCTCGCTCGTTGAAGGCGGGTTTTGCAGGCCTGCTGTATCGGTTCGAAGCGCGTGGCTGGACTAGGTAGGTCAATCAAACATCCAACCGTCAGACTACAGACTACCGAATCAAAATCAGATGTGAGAGACCATTTTGCTGATTTTGTCGCAATTTCTCAGAAATCACCTCCGGCGGTGTCCCACACACCTTTTCGGGCTTTGCGCAAACGACAAAACCCCAAAATATTGCGTTGAAAAGCCCGCCAGCTGACCCATTCCTTTCGAGTCGTTTTCGGATCGGCTATATTGCCTTGTCAGGTAACGATTAGCGAATCCCTTCGCCTAATCATTCTGTACGACACAAGACAACACCGCTGATGTTGCCCTGTCGTGTGACCGGTCGGATCCTCCATTCAAATGGCGATCCGCTCTCGAGGACGTTCTGAACCTGATGAGGAAGCCACAATGTCGACGACCAGCAGTTCTTTGCTCGAAGCCTTAGCAGAATACGATACCCCGACCGTCTGTAACGTAGTCGAATTGTGGGATATCCGGCCCCGAAATAGCGGTTACATGGACGGGTCGATCGAAGCCTGCTTTCCACAAATGCCGCCTATGGTTGGATATGCGCTGACATCCACATTTCGCAGTATGTCGCCCCCCCGTTCCGGCGACGTCTATTCGGGCATCGCTCAGCAAGTCGAAGCCTTCGCCGAGTTGCCGGGACCCGCTGTCGTTGTCTTTCAGGACCTTGATGAACCGACCGCCTCGGCCACATTTGGAGAGGTGATGTGCACGACCTACCAGGCATTCGGTGCCAAGGGGATTATCACGTCGGGCGCCGGTCGCGATCTCGATCAGGTCGAGGGAATCGAATTTCCGGCGTTCACCAATGGCACGATCTGCGCCCATGGGTATTGCCACACGCCAACGGTCAACGTTCCCGTGACTGTCGGTGGATTGACAATCTTCCCCAGCGACTTGCTCCACGGAGATCGAAACGGCGTGACGACTATCCCAGCCGACATCGCGTCAGAAGTTCCCGAGGCCTGTAAGGAGTTGATGGCTGCCGAACAGATCGTTCTGGACTACCTGAAAGGAACCTCGCTCAATCCCAAGGACTATGCCCAGGCACGTAAAGAATGCGCCGACGCGATTGCAACATTGGGCAAGCGGCTCCGAGGTGAGCGTTAGCGGGAAACGACTCAAGCTTGTAGCGCGCCAGGTGAAAAAGTTTCCGGTGTTTAGCACCGCAAACACAACGCCATTCCCGCGTAGGGCTGAAAGCCCGGCACAACGATTGCCGGTGGTGTGAACCACCGGTAATCGAATCAAAAAAGGATAAGGCCTGACAGGCCGACACATGGGATTGAAGTGTGCCGACCCTCCGGGACTTTCGTTGATGCACATCCCACCGTGGCTTGGCAGCCCCGGCAATGGATATTCCGACCCTTTGGGTCTCCGAGAAGTTATCGCCGCGGCCTCTTCCGCCGGCCGGAATACATGTTGCCCGCCAAAACATATCGCGCGCTAAAAGAGCGTACGCTTCCATCCCGGGACGACGCGCTGCATTGTCGATGCATCGCCCCGTTCGGTCATACCACATTTCGTATAGACTTCATGCGCTTTGGCAAGTTTATCGTGGTCGAGGGCCACTCCCAGGCCCGGTCCACGTGGGACCTGTATCTTCCCATTGCGAATCGGAATATTCGGCCCTTCAATGATATCCGCACCCTCGACCAGCCAGACGTAGTGTGTGTCGCTGGCATAATTCAGTTGCGGAACGACTGCGCCAACGTGCGCCATGGCAGCCATCGTAATACCGCCATGGTTATTGCTGTGCTGGCTCAATCCCCAGCCGAAAGTTTCACAGATACGGCCCAACTCTTGAAAGGCTGCGATTCCGCCCCAGCCGTGATGGTCGCCCAGCACGATATCGACTGGTTCGATCTTCACAGCGCCGGGGATGTGAGAAAACCGTGTCACGCAACTGTTCGTACTCATCGGTAACTGGGTTTTTTGGCGAACCTCCGCCATCGCTTCCTGACCCGGCACGGGATCTTCGTAGTACTCCAATGGAACTTTGTGCAGCTCTTTGCCGATTCGTAGCGCAGTTGGCATAGTCCAACGTCCGTTGGGATCGATCCGCAACTGGTACTTGCCCTGAAACCGTGCATTCATCGCATGCATCGTTTCCAATTCTTCATCAGGCGGAAGCACACCTGCTTTGAGTTTGAAGACTGTAAATCCCCAACGCTGATTGAATTGATAGGCCATTTCGGCCATCGATTCGGCACTGCGCACATCTCCCCACTGATCGAGGGCTTTGTCACCCCGTCCTCGACCGTCGACAATTCGTGGGTCGTTGATCAGATTCGGATGGTCGGCCGCATACCGGTAGAACAAGTAGGCGGCAAATTCGACCTCTTCTCGAACCGGTCCCCCTAACAGTTCACAAGCCCGCCGGCCAGTTGCCTTCCCACAAGCATCGAGGCAGGCCAATTCGATACCGGCGTAAGCCGATCCATCGAGTTTTTGCAGCTCGCCTGAGAATTCGCGAAATGCGAACGCGTTCTGCCCAATGACCCGCTCGGCAGCTTTCTTGATCGATTCATAGCGTTTCGCGCCCCCTCGGGTCTCACCGATCCCAACGATGCCGGCATCGGTTTCCATCTCAATGATACAGCGCAAGAAATAGGGGCCATGACAACCGGATGCCGCCAGAATCGGTGGATCCGGTAAAGCGATCGGCGTGACTTTGATATTCGTAATCTTGAGAGGAACCGGGGGACCACCACTCGATTCTGCGCCGAACAGAGAGCCGGCAGGCGAACTTCCGACCGAGGCCGAACCTGCTGCCATTGCGCCGTATCCAAGAGATTGCATCCACTGTCTACGAGAAGTGTTCACGGTAACGGCTCCTAAGAAGGTCGATCTGCGATGTTATTGAAATCGATCGATGGGACTGTAGTGACAATCAGTTATCTTTCGAAGTCTCACTCTATCTTGGTACCTACTGCGACTCGACGTCTGCCAGCCAGGCTTCGTGAAGTCCGGTTAATCGTTTCACGACATCGGGAAACTGCGCAGCCAAGTTCTTGGTCTCGGTGATATCGCGGGAAAAGTCACTGAGAAAATACTTATCGTCGCCCTCTAAGAGTTCACGATTTGTATCGCGGGCATTGGCGATTAGTTTCCAATCTCCATCCCGCACTGCCCATTGGTCACCCAATTGCCAATGAAATTCGTGATGCGGCGTCTCGGCCTCGGCTGATTCGATAACCGGCAACAAACTGCGACCATCCAGTCGCCGCTTGGGCAAGTTAATGCCACACACGTCTGCAATCGTGGGAAACAAATCGAGACTTGTACATAACTGATCACGAACAATACCTTCGGGAAGGACGCCCGGATAACTGACGATGCACGGCACTCGAATTCCCGCTTCAAATAAGCTGAACTTGGCGCCGCGGTACGGCCCGGGATTGCCGCCGCCAAAGTTACATCGCTCCTCGGTGGAATGCCCGTGGTCGCTGAGGAAAATGACAAGCGTTTCCTTTTGCAGATCCAGCTCGTTCACTTTGCCGAGAATTTGGCCGACGGCATCATCTAAATGAGTCACTAGGGCTGCATAGGCACGACGCGGTTCCGGGACATTTTCATACATTTTGAGAAACCGCACATCCGCCTGCATGGGATAATGCGGAATATTAAACGGCAGGAACATGAAGAACGGACGCTTTCGATTCTCTTCCAGAAAGCGAATCGACTCGCGAACAATCATGTCGCTGAAATGAGTTCCTTGTTCCCACAATTCTTCACGATCCCGCCACATGTCGTGAAAGTGCGGCCCCTTCCAATAGAAGAAGTGTGAGTAGTTGTCGATGCACCCCGCTTTGTGTCCCAAAAACTCATCGAATCCCTGCCCCAACGGATCGCATTCGGGAATGGTTCCCAAATGCCATTTTCCAAACAATGCCGTTTGATAGCCGGCCGACCTTAGGTTCTCAGCAATGGTAACTTGCTCGGTTGGCATTCCTTTGTGCCCGGCCTGGGACGAGACGTTTCCCGGTACGCCGGCCCGCTGAATGTAGCGGCCGGTCAACAGGGCAGCTCGCGAAGGGGAACAGACCGGCGCGCCAACGTAAAACTGGGTGAATCGGATTCCGCGCTGGGCCAACCCGTCGAGATGGGGCGTATGGAGATCTTTGGAACCATAGCAGTTCAAATCCAGCGTGCCTTGATCGTCGGAAAAAATCAGAATGACATTTGGCGTCGATAATTTGACAGTTTCCGCCAACAGGAAATTTGGAATGAGGAAAGCAACAGCGATTGTGAGAATGCGAAGAGCCATCGGTGGTAATTCTCTGTTCTTTGAACGCCAACAGAACCGTCATCAAACCAGATCGACGGAAACAGTCGAGAGAGTCATTTGCATATTTGTCGCCTGTTGACTCTATCCGGAAAACAGGTCACCGGCAACAAAAAGTCGGTGGCGGCCAACTGCAACCGCGGGACGAGCCTCGTTGAAAGCTATTGCCATGTTGCCAGCGGAAGCACCAACCACAGGACGTAGGCAACAGGCCCGGCGTAAAGTACGCTGTCCAATAGGTCCAACATTCCGCCAAATCCCGGCAACATCTTCGCGGAATCTTTCTGCCCCACATCGCGTTTGATGAGCGACTCGCAAAGATCGCCAATTAAACCGACCACGCCGAGAATGGCGCCGTAAAGCAGCGCCCATCCTCCATGCGGCGACTCCCACGTCGATTCGAAGATTTGCGTCCCCCAGCGAAACCAAGCCATCGACGCCAGACTGGCCACCACGACGGCACCGACGGCACCGGCCCAAGTCTTCCCCGGGCTCAAAAGCGGCGACATTTTCCGTTTACCGAACAGTCGGCCAAAAGTGTAGGCCCCGATATCGCCTGACTTCGTGGCAATCAGCAGAGATCCCAGCGCCAGGTATCCGGCCTCATCTCCGGCGACCCACCGAAGCTGCGACGTGATCGCCAAGAGCACACCGATGTACACAACGATGAAGATTTCCGTCGCAACGGTTTCGATGGAATTCCCCGGTTCGACAAAGGAGATCGCCCCTTTGACGAAAATCAAAAGCACACCCACCGAGAATGCGAGCATCGCGTATTGCAAATCGCCATCGACACCCGTCCAATTCCAACTCGTCAAGACAACAGCGATGCTGCAAACGGCCGTCAGCCAATAGCTGACATTCGGAATGCGAATGGAAACCAGTTGAACCATTTCCCACGTGGCACGGCCGGCAAGAAACAGTGTGAAGCCCAACAGGTAAAACGCCCGTTCATCCCCCCAATGGTCGGCCATGAACAGCGCAACCAGAGACGGAATCAAAATTGCGGCAATCCCTAAACGCCAAGCAAGCATGAATGAGTCATTCCTTCAACCCACC
>JANQRQ010000297.1 GCA_028284485.1 Planctomycetaceae bacterium
TAGAATTGGCGAGTCGTGATTGCCGAACCGCATCATGCCGAGGATACCATTGACAGCATTTCCGATTTCGTTGGAAACGACTTCCTTATTTGTCCGGTCTATTTCCTGGCTTGTTAGCACGAAATTCGCGAATCCCGTTTGACCGTAGAGTTCTTCCGTGCGTAGGGGCAGGCCATCATGGTCCGTACGTTGTTGGATGACGTATTCCACAAGCAGCTTCTGGTAAACTTCTCGCCCGAAATGAGCCTGAGGGTTGATTTCGATGGCACGGTTGATGTGCTGCAGCCCTTCTTCGAATCGACCGGCGTGAATCAGAAAAGTACCTAGGTTGGCTTCGGATTCATACTGCCCTTGGTCCGGCCAACGCTCCATTTTGGACAGGATTGTTTCGATGGCGGCATCGTGTTGGCCCAATTTGTCGTAAGCCACCGCGATGTCGTCAAAGTCGCCTGGTCGTTGTTGCTCGGATGCTTTTGCAGTTCGATCCGCAATTCGCCACTCGTAAAAGGCACGAGAATGACGCAAGAAATGCCCCGCAATCAATTCGTGAGCTTCAGGAAACTTCTGACGTTCCATCGCCAGCGTGTCGCTATCCCACATGCATGAGAGACACGGCCTGGGAGCACATAGTGAGATCACAGCGATGAGAACAATAATTCGACGCATAGGGATTCCCAGGTTCTTGTCCGGTAGTTGTCAGAGGAATCTCGCAAAGTGCGTTCAATCGGTTTTCATTATCCGAGAGTAGTATCTATGCGACAAGTGGAATTGACGGCTCCCATGCGTCACCGCCACGAAAGAATCGTCCGGCACGCCATGCAGTCGGATGGGTGAATTGAAGCGAGGTAGAATTTCAATCTTTGGATCCGACGGGATATTTGGGAGCCTGCACGGGAATGACTGCCATGCGTAGCAAAACGAATTGTCACCTCTCCCGCTGGGAGAGGTCGGACCGTCAGGTCCGGGTGAGGGCATTTGACCAAGAGCTATCCTGCCACGGATGGCTCAGTACTGGATTCCCACCCGTGCGTACATTCCTAACTACGTTTGACAACCCGACGCCAACCGGTTTGCTCAAAGATACCATACGAGTTCCATTGGTATGTACCGTCGTTATCACGAACTCGCGCATATATCCAAGGCGTTCCATTTTCATCGAGTTCTCGGACGCGCGAAGGCCAAGTTCGACGAATCATGATCTTCATGAAATCGACCGTTTCTTTGTGAATGACGTAACCCGGTTCGTCCCATTCTTCCGGCATGCTGACGAATCGGACGCGATCGCCAATCTTTAACTTCTGGGGATCCGGCATCGTGTCGTGCTTACGTCTCAACGTTTCTAACTAAGTCGGTCGGAGGTTACTTCTTCAGATGCCGTGTGAAGAACTCCGCGATTTCGGCTTCGACTTCCGGCGTGCCGAATTGCGGGCCGCCATGTCCGGCACCTTCCAACGGCCTGAAGGTGACTTCCACTCCCGCTTTCTGCAGCGCCTCGTTCAGCAATTGACTTTGATGAAACGGGACGGCTGGATCTTTATCGCCGTGATAAATCAGAAAGGGCGGGTCATCCGCCGAGACGAAAGTAATGGGATTCGCTCGCGCCACCTTGTCCGGGTTCTCCTGAATCGGTGCACCGATCAACCGCGACTCCGGCGAGTCGGGGCTATCGTGAATCAACCGGCTGCCCTCGATCGCATGCTTATCCATTTGCAGAAAATCGGTCGGTCCGTAAAAGTCGCACACCGCTTGCACGTTGCTGGAAACCTCTTTGTGGTTGCCGACGATTTCAAATTCTTGGGCACCGCCGGACGTTCCCAACAATGCCACCAAGTGTCCGCCGGCCGATGATCCCCACACTCCGAAATGATTCGCATCGAGGCCGTATTCGTCGGCGTTGGCCCGCAGCCAGCGAATCGCCGCCTTGCAGTCGGCAATCTGTGCCGGAAAAATCGCTTCCCCACTCAGGCGATAGCCGATACTGGCGACGGCGAATCCGTGCTTGATCATGCCGACGGCCCGCGTTTGATTCTTACTGCCGTTCCGCCAGCCGCCCCCGTGAATCCAAACGACCAGCGGCCTGGGAGCAGCGACCTTTTCGGGAACATAAATATCGAGCAGCAGTGACTTGTCGCCGACACGCGCATATTCCACATCGCGGTGCACGGTCACGTCGGCGGGGAGCGCTGGACGCCGTCGTCTTTGATTTTGATTCTGGTTCTGCTGAGCCGTCGCCTGGGAAACTGTGAGCAGAATGAGTAGTGCCGCCAGTGACCAGTTTCGCACGGAAAAGAATCTCATTGGTTATCTCCTACGGAACACCGTTGTGCCCATTTTGAGGGGTGGTTTGCCATGCAACAGAGCCGACAATTCTGTGCATCTTGAGATCTTGCCCGATTCCCGTCCGATTGTCCAAACAAACTCCGAAGTTGATTGGTCGAGAATCGGCGCCCCGCCGAGGAATTCGGGTACGGACGACGCCATGGGAGTGTATTATGGATTGGCGAATCAAACGCGGAGTTTGCATAAACACTGAAATGCTTTGAACTCACTCAACCGAGGAACTGTTGATGCTTTCGGACGGAGAAACTCGGATTTCGACAAGCGGACGACCATCACAACGTGATGAGAGTATCGCGAGTCGTAACAGGTGGACTCGATTTCTCACCCGCGTGCACTTGCTGCGGGTCGCATTCACTTTCGTCGTTTTGTGGCAGAGTCTGGCCCTCGATTGGCGAGTGTGTCGAGCCGATGAAGCACAACCCGCCGAATCGGCCACGCATGCAGCGGGGCTAAAACTTCCCGAGGGGTTTCGCGCGGAACTGTTGTATTCGGTTCCCAAGGAAGAACAAGGTTCGTGGGTGAGTATGACCCTTGGTCCCGATGGTCGCTTGATCGTTTGTGATCAGTACGGCGGCTTATATCACGTGACGTTGCCCTCGACCGATCAATTCGAAGGTCCGGTGGAAGTCGAGCCGATTGATGTGCAGGTCGGCGGTGCGCAGGGATTGCTGTGGGCCTTTGACAGTTTATACGTCGTCGTTAACGGTGCCGCCGCCGACGGGCCAGGGTTGTATCGCGTTCGTGATACCGATGACAACGGCGAACTCGATAAGGTCGAGCTGCTGAAAGCACTGCCGACCGAACGGATCGGTGTTGAACATGGTCCGCACGGAATCGTGCTCGGTCCAGAGGGTGAATCGTTGTACGTCATTGCCGGAAACATGACTCGACTTCCGGAAGACATTCTGCTGCCATCGCGCCACCAGAACTGGGATGAAGACCAATTGTTACCGCGCGGTCCTGCTTCCAACGGCCACGCGACTGGATTAATGGCACCCGGCGGGTGGGTCTGCCGAACCGACGCCGAAGGAAAGAAATGGGAATTGATTTGTGCCGGCTTCCGTAATCCGTACGATCTGGCATTCGATCGGAATGGTGAGCTGTTCGCCTACGATGCCGACATGGAAATGGACGTCGGTTCCCCCTGGTACCGGCCGACACGCGTCTGCCACGTCGTAAGCGGTGGCGAATTCGGCTGGCGTTACGGCACCGGAAAATGGCCCGCCTATTATCCCGACAGCTTGCCGGCGGTCGTTGATATCGGCTTGGGATCGCCAACCGGTGTGGCGTTCGGCTACGGAACCAAGTTCCCGTCGACTTATCAAAATGCACTGTTCATTTGCGACTGGACCTATGGGCGGATGTTTGCCGTCCACCTGCAGCCCGACGGGGCAACCTATACCGGTCAATTGGAGGAATTCCTGACCGGCACACCTCTTCCGTTGACCGACATTGTTGTGAACCCGCACGATGGGGCGCTGTACTTCGCCATCGGTGGTCGGCGCACGCAGTCGGGCCTGTACCGTGTGACCTATACCAGTGATGATTCTCATGCACCGTCAGAGTCACCAATCAATGCGGCCGTCAAACTCCGCCGCCGGTTGGAGCAGTACCACGGAAAAGTCGATCCAATGGCGGTCGATGCGGCCTGGCCGCACCTTAGCAGCGACGATCGGCACATTCGTTTCGCAGCCCGGGTGGTGATTGAACATCAGTCGGCCGCACAATGGGCCGACCGTGCTTTGTCGGAAAACCAGCCCGACGCCGCCATTCAATCGTTGTTAGCGCTCGCCCGAATTGGTGACAAGTCCTATCAAAAGAGGGTTATCGACGCGCTGTTGCGAGTTGATTGGGACAATTTGAATTCGCGTCAGCAGGCCGATTTGCTGCGCGTCTACGCCTTGGCGTTTTTGCGATTGGACCGTCCTAATACGGCACAAATCGAGAAGATCTCGGACGAGCTGCAGCCACGCTTTCCCGCGAACAATCGCAACGTCAACCATGAACTGTGCCGCGTGCTGACATACCTCGGTGCAGAATCTGTCGTCAACGGTGGCTTAGCGCTGATGGCGGAGGCGGCCCAGCAAGAGGACAGGCTGTTTTACGGGATGGTCCTCAGTCATGCTCCAAACGGTTGGATGACCGAAAACGCTCGGGAATTCTTTTCGCAGTTGAACCAGGCGGAAACCGCGGCGGCGACCGGTGACTATACCGGCGGCGGACATTTGCAGACCTATATCAAATCGTTCCGCGAGGCGCGATTGCAGTACGTTTCTGAAGAAACGCAGCAGCAACTGGCCGACGTCATTCGCGCAAAAATCGAAGAGGCGTTTCCGACCGGTTCGCCCACGCCCCGCAAATTCGTGCAACATTGGAAAATGGAAGATTTGGTTCCGCTTGTTTCGCAGCTCGATTCGGGTCGCTCGTACAAGCGCGGCCAGGAAATGTACCGGGCCGCCAACTGCATTCAGTGCCATCGGTTTAACAATGTGGGCGGAATTCTCGGTCCCGACATAACAGCTTCAGCCAAGCGATACAGTCGGCAGGTCATGCTGCGGGAAATTCTGAAGCCGTCGGAAGTTGTTTCCGATCAGTTTCAAACGCATCTCGTCGTAACCGTCGATGGCCGCGTGTTTGAGGGACGCATTCTTAACGAAGGATCGGACAGTATTCGGATGGCGACCAACCCGCTTAATCCGACGGCGCTTGTTGAAATTGCGCTCGATAACATCGAAGTCAAAACCCCTTCAAAAAACTCGATGATGCCGGGCGACTTATTGAATACACTATCGCAAGTGGAAATCCTCGATTTGTTGGCATACATCGAATCGGGAGGCGATCCCGGCTATTCGGCATTTCGTTCGGATGGGGCGACGGAATCTCAGCAGTAACGTGGGTCCGTTTAGAAGAATGGTAGACTGGGTGTGCGACCCTGCGTGGCAACGCATCGAATGACGATTCCGAAGTTGCAATCGTTCGCCCGATCAGGACATTTGAGAAGCACTTCCCCCGCTAGAAATGATGCGAAGATATGTCGACTTTGAAGGGAAAGACGTTATTCATAACCGGTGCGAGCCGGGGGATTGGTAAGGCGATTGCGCTGCGGGCCGCACAAGACGGGGCGAATATTGTCGTCGCGGCCAAAACCAAGGACCCGCATCCGAAATTGCCGGGGACGGTTGATTCCGCTGTCAAGGAGATCGAGGCGGCCGGCGGCAAGGCGCTTGGTTGTATCACCGATATTCGCGATGAGGCTCAGATTGCAGCTGCCGTTCGACAGGCGCTGGCAACGTTTGGCAGCATCGATATTCTGGTGAACAATGCCAGTGCGATCTTTCTGGCTGGATCACTCAAAACGCCCGCCAAGCGGTTTGATTTGATGCATGCCATCAACACGCGTGGAACGTTTTTGACGTCGCAATTTTGTCTGCCACACCTATTGCGTGCCGAGAATCCTCACATTCTGACGATATCGCCACCGCTCAATCTGGAGGCGAAGTGGTTTGCTCCGCATGTCGCTTATAGCATTGCCAAGTTCGGAATGAGCCTGTGTGTGCTCGGCATGGCCGACGAATTTCGCAATCAGGGAGTCGCCGTCAATGCGTTATGGCCCAAGACGGCAATCGCCACGGCTGCCGTGCAGAACGTTTTGGGCGGCGAAGAAATGGTACGCCGCTGCCGCAAGCTGGAGATCATGTCCGATGCGGCCTATGCGATTTTAACTCGCGCAAGCCGCGAGTGCACCGGCCGTTTCTATATCGACGAAGAGGTGCTCCGCGAAGAGGGTGTGACCGACTTCGATCAGTACGCCGTCACTCCCGGTTCCGACCTGTTGCCCGACTTCTTTGTTTAATAGTGGCGAGGTCGATCTTCCGTTGCGAAAGAAAAAGAGGACGCAGCTCTTTTTCAGACGATTCCATGTCCTAAAGCCGCTTATTTCCTACTCGTATAGTCAACGCCAAACGAAGAGCTGCTTCCGATTCTCGCGAGATCAACGCATCGGCGCGTCTATCGCTGAAAGGCGAGGCAGCGCCGCGTCGTGTGTGGCCTGCAAAAGCAATGTCTCCGTTTGGCGATGAGACCGGCATGCGCCGCGCGGCAAATTTGAAGCTCTTTGTGGTGCTGGCGTGTGCGACGCTCTTTTCGCTCTTGATCACGGTCCCCGCGATCATCAGCCTGACCGATCCGGCGCAGCCGGCGATATTCTCGGTGGCACCGATGTCGCCACAAGTGTTTGCGGTCCAATTCGTCGTCGGCAATCTGGTGATTGGACTGGTATTCATTGCGCTGGGGATGTGGTTGGAACGGCGTACGGGACTAGGAATGCCTGTGCTGCGGGCGTGGCTCGTAAGTGACGGTCCGGCACAGAGCAAACTGAAGCGTGTCGCGAAGCCGTCCGTCGTATTCGGCAGTTGTATGGGACTCGGCTTTCTGTCGGCTGGCTATCTCGCTCATCCGATCTTGCCGGCGATTCCCGAGGGCTTCATCCTGCCTCCGGTTTGGCAGGGATTGCTGCTGATGCTCGGCGCCGCTGTGCGCGAAGAATTGCTTTTCCGCTTCGCGATTCTCAATCTTTTGGTATGGTTGATAATGAAGTTAAGTGGTCGGGCTGCGCCAAACTCTGCCATTTTATGGGGGGCGATTGTCGTCTCCTCCTGTGGATTCTCATTGGCACACATTGTTCCCGCGATAGGCCTGCTCGATATTAGCGCCGTGGCGGGAACATTAATCTTCACCGCCGCTGCATTGGGCGGAATACTTCTGGGTTGGGTATTCGTGCGGAATGGATTGTTGGCAGCCGTCCTGACGCACGTGGTCGCGGGCCTGATCGTTTACTCGGGTGCACGAATACTGATGGCCACCATGTCGTAAGAAAATCGTCCTGATGCGACGATTATCGAGAAGAGCCTCCATCCCTCGCTGACGCGTCGGGTTACCAATCGAGATCGCGCTTGTTGCTTGAATCACCGATCAGAGCGAAACCAAACGCGATCACCGGCGCCTACTTCGAATCGTATCGCACGCCTTGTTCGATGAATTGCTTCAAGCCGTCGGTGAATAGCGTTGTCCAACCTTCTTGCAACGATCGAATATTGCCATCATCAATGTGTCCGTGGTGGGAGTCGGTGACTTTGAGCACGCATCCGACGTCCGTTTCTTCCAATGCAAACTTCAAGTTGTATGTCGCCGGGCCGCCCCAATCGGGCGCAATATGTCCCACGAGATACAACGTGAACTGTTTGGGGCGCGCCCAATGCACGGTCATCCATAGCAGGCTGCCGCCATCCGCGGAATGCTCGACCAGATGACCCCCGGCCTGTATGTCAAACGTGACCGTCGAATCGGGATCGACCATGTGAAAATCGGGCAACCACCAGGCGTTTGTTTCATCGGTCAGCGCCTGCCAGACTCGCTCGCGCGGCGCATCGATGGGAATCTCGAGTTCGTACGTTACTGCACCGGCCGTCAACGTTTTGGCACCTGTCATCGGCTTTCCTCTCGAGCCAATGGCTCGTTTCTATGCCCGCGAAGGACGATTTTGATAAGTTCAATACCGTGCGACCGCGAGGCAGGTCGGTTAAACATTTTCTAAGAGTGCTTTAGCGATTGAAGTTTCTTTTTCGTTTTGTCTTCGTGACGTTGACGATCTTCCACGTGATCCTTCAAACGCGACATGGCCGAGGCAATGCCGGCGACGTGTTTACTCACCCAGCGGTCACAAACGCGCTGAATTGGGACGGGGTTCAGATAGTTCCAGCGGGTGCGGCCCTCGCGACGAATGACCACCAGATTCGCTTCCACCAGGATGTCGAGATGCTTCATGACCCCCGTGCGGCAGACCGAATCGTATCGCGCGACGATTTCGCCGGTCGTCAGTGGCCGTTCCGCCAAAAGGTCGAGGATTCCGCGGCGCATCGGGTCGGCTAGCGCTTTCCAGACCGCATCGGATTGTTGTTGCCGGCCTTTCATGTCACTAAATAGTGACATATTATCGCGAACATTTCAAGTGCGAATTGGAAAAACCTTGGAGGTCGGCAGATCACTGCGTCGGGAGAAGTTCGCGCACGCTGAGGCGATCAGTCGCCGAATCTGCGGAACAAGATATGCCGTGAACTGACGGTTACCACGTCCGTTCGATGAACGTCGTGTCGACTGTGCCTTCGACAAACGCGGAGTGGTTGAAGATCTTCTTCGCCAGTGGGAGCGTCGTTTTGACTCCCTCAATAACGAATTCGTCGAGTGCACGTCGCATGCAAGCCAGCGCTTGCTCGCGTGTCGGCTTGTAGACGATGAGCTTGCCGATCATCGAGTCGTAATAAGGACTAATTCGGTAACCTTCGTGAACGTGTGAATCGAAACGAACCCCCAACCCACCGGGCACCCGCAGCTTGGTAATTGTTCCGGGGCAGCCGCGAAAATCGTTATCGGGGTCTTCGGCATTCACGCGCAGTTCGATCGCGGCACCGTTACAGGGAATGCCCCGCTGCTTGAAGGGAAGCGGCTCGCCAGAGGCAACGCGAATCTGCTGGGCAATCAAATCGACGCCGGTAATCATCTCGCTGACCGGATGCTCCACCTGAATGCGGGCGTTGACTTCGATGAAATAGAACTGGTTATCTTTGTCGACGATAAATTCGACAGTGCCAGCGTTTGTGTAGTGGGCGGCTTTAATCAGCCGCACGGCTGCTTTACAAATGTCCTCGCGCACCGACAAAGGCAAGTGAGCGGCAGGGGCTTCTTCGACGAGCTTTTGATGGCGTCGCTGCATGGTGCAGTCGCGCTCCCATAGGTGCACGACTTCGCCTTCGTGGTCCGCCAAAACCTGAACTTCGATATGTCGGGGTCTTTCGATGTACTTTTCGAGATAGACGCCCGCATTTTTGAAGGCTTTTTCCGCTTCGGCCGACGCGGCTTTGAGCCCAGTTTTCAGGGAGATATCGTTATGGGCCACACGCATGCCTCGACCGCCGCCGCCGGCGGTCGCTTTGATCAACACGGGGTAGCCGATGCGTGCGGCCACTTCGAGGGCCTGTTTTTCGTCGGTGATGAGTCCGTCACTGCCTGGAACAACGTGCACGCGAGCTTCATCGGCGATCTCACGAGCAGAGACTTTGTCGCCAAGTTTGGCCATCGCCTCATGAGGAGGTCCGATAAACTCGATGTTGCAGCTGCGACAAACTTCGGCGAAATGGGCATTCTCAGCAAGAAATCCATAACCGGGGTGAATCGCCTGCACATTTCCGATTTCCGCGGCGCTGATGATGCGGTTGATCATCAGGTAGCTATCGGTGGAGGCGGGACGGCCGATGCAATACGCCTCGTCCGCGAGATCGAGGTAGTGTGCGCCGCGGTCGGCTTCGCTATAAACGGCGACCGATTGGATACCCAATTCCCGGCACGCTCGGATAATCCGCAGGGCGATTTCGCCTCGATTGGCAATGAGAATCCGTTGGAACATGTTTGAATCAATCAGGTATTCGCCGTCGACCGGCGGAAAGTGGACAATGCCATTAACCTATCGGATCAACCTTGCCGAACACGATACAGCGGTTGACCGAATTCGACCGGGTCACCGTTATTCACCAGGACTTCAGAAATGGTCCCGGCGACTTCGGCCTGAATTTGGTTGAACACTTTCATCGCTTCGATGATGCAGACAACAGTGTCAGGTTGAACTTGGGACCCGACGGTGACAAATGGCGGGTCCTCAGGATTCGGTGCGGCATAGAATGTCCCCACGGTGGGGCTGGTGATTTCGACACCATCCGCCTTGGGGGCCGGCGCTGGCTCAGCAGCAGCAGCCGGTGCTGCTGCCGGCGCCGCCTGAGGTGCAGCGGCTGCCGGGGCCGGTACCAATTGCACGGTTTCCTGTCCACCGCGTCTGAGACGCCACTGCTCGTCTCCGCGACGTAGACTGACTTCTGTGAGGCCATGTTTTTCCATCATTTCGATCAGGGCCTGTAGCCTTTTCAGATCGAAGGGCCCCTCACCGGAAGAAGTACCTTTTGGCATTCAATCAATACCTTCCCGTTTGATGTATTCGAGCAATTTGCTCTTTCCTATGCCCACGAAGTTTGTTTTTGACAAGGTCAAAGCCGTAGGTCCGCGAGGCAGGACGGTTACAGGTTTCCAAAAACGCTATTTTCGATTCGCAACATTCTGTTGTACGAAAGCTGTTCGCAGCATTTCCAGTGAAACAGGGTGAAAAACGACCCTTCTGTGATTGCAGTTCGTTCAATCAGGACCGAAAAAGCTGATCCCGATGGTGACAAGTTGTCGTAGGAACCGCAGTTCGTATCACCGGCTTTGCCTGCAAACGCGTTATCGAAGAACGGAATCTGCGAATTGTTTGGGGAGACTCGTCAGGACTTCGCATCCATCGCGGGTGACAAGAACGTCATCTTCAATTCGAATGCCACCCCAACCAGGCAGGTAAATACCAGGCTCGATGGTGATCACCATTCCCGGACTCAGCCGCGTTTTTGTTACCGGACTGAGTCGAGGATGTTCGTGAATTTCCAGCCCGAAGCCATGCCCGAGTCCGTGGCCGAATTGTTTTCCATAGCCGGCCCGTTCGATAACCGAACGTGCGGCGCGGTCCACATCCCGGCTGGCGACACCCGGCCCAATTGCCGCGATTCCCGCCTCCTGCGCTTTCAACACAACTTCATATAGTTTCTTTAGTTTGGGCAAAATCTTACCGGTCACCAACATACGCGTCAAGTCACTCTTATAGCCTCCGAGACTGTGAGCGCCCCAGTCAATCAGCAAGAATTCAGCACTGGAAACCGGGCGACGTCCTGGCCGTGCATGCGGCAAGGCTGCCCGGTCGCCTACTGCGGCAATGATTTCAAATGCGGCCTTCTCGGCACCAAATCGCCTCATCGCGTGCTCCAAATCGTGGGCGACATTCAGTTCAGTCATGGTGTCTTGGAGACCGGCTTGCAGAAATCCAAATCCCCGTTCGGCCTGATCAATCGCACGCCGGATTTCCGCAATCTCGTCGGCGTCTTTGACCATTCGCAGTTCTTCAACCAATCCCGATGTCGGCTGCAAGGGAATCTGCTCCCCAAGTCGCTGCCATAGGGAGACCGCCAGGGTGTCTGCCTCGACGGCTAGTTTCTTGATTTTTTGCTTTCGCGCCAGTTTCAGGGCGGTGTCGAGTATTGTCTCGGCTGTTTTCCGGATGCGGGCCTCCAACCCAGGACATTCCTCCTGGATTTGGGTTGTGTAGCGGCTATCGCTGACCATCACGGCGAGATCCTTCGCCAGCAACAAATAGCTACTGTCGCCGCTGAATCCCGTCAGGTAAGTAACGTTCGGCTCATAAGTGACCAACATGACGTCGGCGTTTGTTTTGCGCAGCTTGCGGACCAACCGGTTGCGCCGAGATTGAAAGCGGTCTGTGGCCATGCGTCTACTCCTGATCGATTCGGTGATCTGGTACTGAACCCGGCGCGGCCGGTTATTCCTTACACAACAAATCGCGCGTGAGATGAAGAGTCTTAGCGCCCTATGTCGTTTCCGATGGCTTAGAGCGATCTATTCTTTCGTGGGCGTCTCTGGCTCGTGGAAGCCAGCAATCACAGACCAAAACGCGATTGTCGCGGCCACGAATCGGCGTAGCACGTTGTAGTAGCACAGGCGGCGTCAAAAAATCAACGCTCAACTGATGTTACAGGAATTGTCTCTTCCGGATGTTGTCGCCGTGGCGAGCAATCCGCAGAGAGCCATGTGCGACTCGAAAATTCCCGTCCTCGCTGTTCGGTGAATCTCAGTTGTCATACTCGTGACAATCTCGTGAATAGTGCGGGCAGCCGTTAAGATGGAATAGTGGAGAAGATACGAAATGGTGGTGCAGTTCATTGCGGAATCTCAATCCGCACGGATTACGAATGACTGCTGACTTTGGAAAACGACGCGGGTAAACGGTGAACTCCGAGGCAATTCGACAAATTCTGGAACAGGTGCAACGGGGCGAACTGGCCGTGAATCAGGCAGCGGAACAGCTCGACGGACACGGACAAGCCCTTTCGGAACTGATGAACGAGGCGCTCGTCGACCTTGATCGACACCGGCGGTGCGGTTTTCCAGAGGTCGCCTACTGCGAAGGCAAGTCGACGGCGGCGATTCTGGAAGTTTTCGATTCCTTGCAGCGAGCCGGTCAAACTTGCTTCGGAACTCGGATTAGTGATGAGCAAGCGGCGGAAGTGATCGAGCGGTATCCCAATGCCCGTCACAACCCGATTGCGCGCACGATTCGCATCGATTCCTCGCCTGAACATGGTTCACGCACAGTCGGTAAGGTGGCTGTCATCACTGCGGGCACGACCGATCGGCCCGTCGCCGAAGAGGCGATCGAGACGTTGCATTGGATGGAATGCGGTGTGGAGTCGATCATCGATGTCGGTGTGGCTGGTCCGCATCGCTTGGCACAAAACGTCGACCGTTTTTCCGATTCCGATGCCGTCGTTGTTGTTGCCGGAATGGAGGGGGCGTTGCCCTCTGTCGTGGGAGGATGGCTTTCGTGTCCGGTCATTGGTGTTCCGACGAGCGTTGGATACGGGGCAGCATTCGGCGGTGTCGCGGCGCTTTTGTCGATGTTGAATTCCTGTGCATCGAATGTTTGTGTCGTGAACATCGATGCCGGATTCAAGGCGGCGTACATCGCGGGAATGATTGCCCAGCGCGCACAACGAGACGATTGCGAGTAGAAACCGCGTCCCAATCCTGTTGTCGATAGTTTTATGACTTTGCAACGAATGACCAACGTGCCGCAGCCGCCGAGCCGCCCCGACGACGCACACAAAGGGACGTTCGGCCGAGTGCTGATCGTGGCCGGTAGCACTGGCATGAGCGGGGCGGCGGCATTGAGTGGCCTGGGAGCCTTACGCGGGGGAGCCGGTCTGGTTTACGTGGCGGCGCCGCGGTCTTTGTTGCCGACGATTGCGGCGATAGAACCGTCGTATCTGACAATTCCCTTGCCGGAAGACGACCATGGTTGCATCTGCGGTTCGGCGCAGTCCGAACTAACCGAGCTGATATCGCGGAACGATGTCATCGCTGCCGGCCCGGGTTGGGGGCAATCTGTCGGGCTACAAAAGCTGGCGCATTGGATATTCACGACGGTCGACAAGCCGGTCGTTTTCGATGCGGATGGACTCAATGCGCTGGGTGCACATCCGGATGG
>JANQRQ010000303.1 GCA_028284485.1 Planctomycetaceae bacterium
GAGTGAGCTTTTGCGCAGCCAGTTTGCGTAGCTCGTCGAACACTAGTGGCAACAGTTGTTCGCTCGCCGATGAATCCCCCTGCTCGATCTGATCCAAGATTCGGGTAACTTCGGACATGTTCATCAGCATACCAAGCGTCAAAAGCCGGTGCCAGAAGCGACATCCCGGCATCTCGCCGTGAAAGGACATTTGAAAATAACGGCGCAGAATTGAAGACAGCTCAGTACCGAATCGCGTAGAATTATCAACAGACGCGCGAGGGATTCTTGGTTTGCGACACCGTTGTCGGGAAGAAGCACATGTTCAAGCGATTGCCATTGCTCGTCGCGCTTGCAGTTGGGGTTACAGTGCTCGGATTGATGATTTTTCAGAATCGGCTCTCGAATTCGCCCGATGGGGGCAAATCAGACACCGTTCATCGCCAGCCGTCAGGTTCGAACGACGAAGAGGCGCCGAATGATCCTCCGCGTCAACAGTCTGATAATGGCGCGCAGGAGCAGCGACGTCGCAACATGGTCGAACGTCAGTTACGTGGCCGCGATATCACGGATGAACGCGTTCTGCAGGCCATGCTGGATGTTCCTCGGCACGAATTCGTTCCGCGGTCCTTACGGAGTAAGGCGTACGACGATCATCCGTTGCCCATCGGTCATGACCAAACGATCTCTCAGCCATACATTGTGGCATTGATGACTCAACTTGTACGCCCTCGACCAGACTCGCGCGCCCTCGATATTGGTACCGGTTCCGGGTACCAAGCGGCCGTTCTTGCAGAATTGGTGCAGGACGTTTATAGCGTCGAAATTCTATGTCCGCTTGCAGATGAAGCCCGAGATCGACTGACTTCACTGAAATATGAAAACGTTACTGTCCGCTGTGGAGATGGTTACCAAGGCTGGAAGGACCAAGCACCCTTCGACGTGATCATCGTCGCGGCTGCCCCGAAACGTGTTCCCGAACCACTCATCGAGCAATTGGCACTGGGTGGGAAAATGGTGATTCCGGTTGGGACATACCTGCAAGATCTGCGGCTGATCGAGAAGCAATCCGATGGCAGCATTAAAGAAAAGACAATAGCACCGGTGAGGTTTGTGCCCATGACCGGAGAAGCTCGGAAATGACCTGTGGCCGCGACGCGTACTTGGTCAAGAGTGTTTCTCATCGAATCTGTTTCGAACCGAACTGGGGGCGATCAGAAGCTTAGCAAACACCAGCGAACGAATAGCAGGCAGGAACGCAGTCGGCTTTAAGGCTCGCGTACCGTCGAATGTCGAAGATCGTTGTTGGTCACCAGCCAGTCGAGCATCGGCTGATAGCTCCGCGCGTTTCGAAAAATGCCGCCGTGGTCAGCGCCCTCCCAAACAGTTTCGACAACGTCGACTCCAAACCGTTTGGCGGATGTCACGGTCTCCTGCTGCTCCTTACGCATGTAATCGTCAGCACCGACGAAGACCCAAACGGGGATCTTCGGATAATGCCGCAGCGACCAGGGGTGGCAAACTCCGGCGATGACGACAACTTTTGAAAACAACTGCGGCTCGTACGATGGCAATTCCCATGATCCCGAGCCACCCATGCTGAAGCCGATCACCGATCGCATTCTCGAGTCGACGCGGTATTGCTTGCTGATTTCTCTCACGACATCGCCACAGAGCTTCCAATTCCAATTTGTATATCGCGGACCATCCGGCGAGGGTGGGCATAGCGGCATGACGATGATCGCAGGCAACTCTCTAAGCGCTCGAATGGATCGTTGCAGTTGTTCCGGTTTGGGCATTCCTCCTCCATGAAGAAACAGGACGAGCGGCCAGGAACGCTGCTTTTCCAGTTCGTATTGAGCCGGGACACTCACCAGGCAGCGGTAGGTGAGCTTCGTTGTGAGGGTCCGTTCGACCGTATGTTCTCGCATGTCCGCCGCGCGGACAGTTGTTGCGTAAGAAAGGACAAGCAGGGCAACGCTTGGTGCACGACAGGCTGCCATGAAAGTCGTCAAGTCGTTTCGGCGCATCGTCGATGACCTCCATCCGAATCCGGATTCAGACCGTCAGA
>JANQRQ010000341.1 GCA_028284485.1 Planctomycetaceae bacterium
AAGTGACCGGGGACCGGCATCTTCTGAAATGGCCCGCCGGTTGGGTTCTTGTCAGTGGTACAAGTCACACGCTGAAGATTGCCGATGCGGCCTTGCCGAACGATTTCTGCCGCCAAGCGGAATAGATGATCGTTACGTTGCCAGGTTCCGACTTGCACGATTCGGTTGGTTTCGGCAACGGCGTCGATAATGTAGCGGCCTTCGTCGACCGTCAACGTGAGCGGCTTTTCGCAATAAACATCTTTGCCGGCCCGGCAGGTATCGATAAGCATCTTGGTATGCCAATGGTCGGGGGTCGCAATCAAAACGATGTCGATATCTTTTCGGTCGATCAACTCGTGATAATCTTCGTAGATTTTGGGCGTGCTGCCGAAGCTGGCACGGGCTTGCTCGCGAACATGTCGGTCGACATCGCAGATCGCGACAATATCACCATACAGCCGGGCCTTTTCGGTGATGACCGAGCCTTGGTACCTCATGCCGATGGCGCCGACAGAAAGTCGTTCATTGGCTGAGCGCGGGTTTTCGGTGGCCGATTGCGGCGCGGCATGCAATGCGGAAGAAAAGCTGGACGAGCCCAAGATCGGCAGGCTCGCGATTGACCCGACAGCGGTTGCCTTCAGAAAACTTCGACGGTCGGAAGATTGCGTCATCTCGATCGATCCTTTCGCGTGCGTCGTTCGAAGCGCCACTTCGCTTTCTTCAGCCATTTTCCGGCTGCAAAGTGTCACAACCATTGTGTCAGGTCAGTGGCCATTTGTCACCAAAGGATCGGTGAATAGGGCGTCGGTAACTTGATCGAATCAACGCCCTTTCGCAGTAGCGGAATAGAAATCGAAGTACGCGAGAACTATAGCCGGAATTGAACAAACGGCGTTGATCGACAATAGTGAGTAATCGCATTTGCAGTTCCCGCGAGTTTCAACTCTGTTCCGTTCACGTGCCTGGATGAGCGCATCACCGACAGATCCGAAAGACGATGCCGCGCTTCCGGCGTCTAATCCCACCGTGCGGGAGTTCGTTGCCGACGGCGAGGCCCAATTGGCCTACGTCGAGTATGCGCCAGAGTCGCCCCAGCCGGATGTGGCCTTCGTTTATCTCCATGGGATCGAAAGCCATGCCGAATGGTTCGACGCACCGGCAAGGCTTTTGTGCGAGCAGGGTTATTACGTGGCTTGCCTCGATCGCCGAGGTAGTGGGCTTAATCGCGAAAACCGTGGTTTTGTTTCAGGTCACATCGACAGCTACGAAACGTTGATGGCGGATGTTGTAGCGTTCGCGAAAGATCTGCGGTCCAGGTTTCAAACAGTCTTTTTGATTGGCTTGTCCTGGGGAGGCAAACTTGCCACCGCAGTCGCGATTCAAAATCCGGATCTATTCCACGGTCTGATTTTGATCACTCCCGGTCTGGCGGCGAAGGTCGATGTCACTTTCGGAGCGAAACTTCGAATTGCCTTGGGTTGTCTGCTGAAACCGACGTTGCCGGTTGCCATTCCCATCGAGCCGGAGATGTTCACGACAACTCCCGAGTTCTTGACGTTCATTCGAAACGACCCATTGCGATTGCATACGGCGACGGCCCGTTTCATGTACGAGAGTTTGCGGCTGGAGCAATTGATCAGACGGGAAATATCAAACTTGCAAATGCCGGTGTTGACGTTTTTGGCCGGGCAGGACCGGATTATCGACAATGCGAAAGTCAAAGAGCTGTTGGAGCGAACCGCCGACGTCCAGATCCTGACCTACGACGATCAGACGCATTCGATTCAATTCGACTGTCCCGAGAGGCTGGTGAAAGACCTTTTGAGTTGGGCTGCGCCGCTGCGAGACAAGAGTTAGGAGGGGCCTGAGAATTAGGCGCTGATAGAAATCGTGTGACCGACCTGCCTTGCAATCACACAGTGTGAATCTGACGAAGATCGTTGGTCGCGGTCATAAGAAGGAGCAAATTGCTCCAGTCCGACCAATGCTGTTCGCAGCGCCGTTAGCGACTTCGGCGATCTGACGGAAACCGGCGGTTTCTTCGCGTGACTCAGCCGGCGGCGCGCAGTTTTCTGGAAGCCGGCCTAGTCATGCGACGGGGCGGGGCCTCTTTCCAGCGGCGGTGGACCCAGAAGTACTGCTCGGGGGAACGAGTCACGGCGCGTTCCAACGCGGTTGTGTATTGCTGGGTGATTTCTCGAATCGGGTCTGCTGCGTCGATTTCGAGAGGATCGATAATCGCCTCGCAACCAAATTCGTATCGCACCCATTTTGAGTTGATGAAGTCGTCACGCAGCCGCCTGGAGTAGCCGACGCAGATGATGGCTTCGTACTGCATCGCCAACAGGGCAATCGATTTGTATGTCCAGGCCGGTCGGCCGAAAAAATCGACCTGAATTCCACTGTTGCCTGCGTGCTGGTCGCCTAGTAATGCGAGCGTGCCGCCCGATGCCAGCGTATCGCACATTACCTGAGTTCCGCCGTCCTTTGAAATCGCCGAATGGCCAGTCGATTGACGAAACTCGCGGAACCATTGCTGCAAGTACGGATTGTCGAGATCACGAAAAACGAGGCCCATCGGATAGCCGAATTTCCCGAGAGCTGACAGCCCGATTTCCCAGTTGCCAAAGTGACCGCCAATCATGATCACCGGCCGGTCTGACTCGAGGGCTTTCAAAACTTCCGGTTTATTGCGGTATGTGATGACGTCCGGCACGTTTTGTAGGTGCAGCTTGCGGCGAAGCTGAAACATTTCAGCGATCATGCGGAACAGATGCACCCACATTTGGAAGATCATCTTGTCGATTTGGGCATCTGTATAGGTCGTCCCAAAGGACTGTTTGATGTTGTCCTTGGCGACCTGATACCGGGTGACTTTTCGTGGCAAGACAGAGTGAACGAACCAGGCAGCAGACTCGGCGAGCCAGACGGCTCGTCTGGTCGAAAGCGATTGCAGGGCGCACCCGAATGCGCGGAAGATGATGTATTCCACGTAGTACAGGCACATTCGCAAACGGGTTCGTTTGCGTTGTTTTGCCTTGCGAGACATTCTGCTCCAGGTGGTATGAAAAGTTGAACTGACTGAGGATGGCCGATTTCAAAATCGGGTGCTAACGGGTCTTAGTTTTATCGAACCGCGAATGCCATTTTAACGACTCGAATTCGGCTTAATTTCCTGAGTTGGCCCGTCGAAAGGCACTTGTTGGCAAGGGAAAGGCGTCTTAACGCGAAATGGGATTGATTGGAAACCCTGCTGTTCTTTCAGGTTGAAGTCATCTATCCAGCAAATCGGATTCCGTGTATTCTTCCGCCGCTTGGGAGTTCCCAACGAGGCGACCGCGTGTTGCCATCGCATGGGAATTTCAGGCTCTATTTCATGTATTTTTTCTATCTTGTTGCGTTCAGATTTTTGTTTCACGACGCATTTCCAAAGGCACTGCGAAATCAAGTCCGAATCCGCGAAGTGCCGAAAAGACAAATAGCTCATCTGTCGAATTCACACAATATTTTTAAGAGCGATCCTGCTGCCAGCCAGCCTGGGATGAATCGGAAACCGGTGTCTCCTGGCTGACAACGGATTGAGTGCCACTGTTATGGTTAAGCTACCGATGGGCCACGCGAAAGCGGCCGCAGCACATGCACCTGTTGTTCCTGGGCGATTCGTCGATTTTGCGGACGATCCCATCGAGTTCATGACGAGCATGTATCGTCAGCATGGCGAGCTGGTGATGTTCGCCGACGATGACCAACATGTCTTGTTGGCGTTCGGTTCCGAGTACAATCGCATCATTCTTTCGGATGAAGATCGCTACGATTCCAAGTTTTTCGTGCTACGTGGTCCGCGTAATTCGGCTCAGCGGCGGCTGACATGTGGCCTCTTGAGCATGAACGGAGAAGAACACCGCACGCATCGGCGCATGGTCAAAGGGCCGTTCGAGAAACGTGCCATTGCTGTCTACCACGACACAATTCTACGCGTTTCCAACGAATTGCTGGCTTCCTGGAAACCGGGATCGGTCATCAACATCGAACAGCAGATGACCGAGTTGATGCTGATTCTCAATGCCACCGTCTTATTTGGTTTGGACGAGCGCGAATTGGTTTTGGAAATCGGTCATATGCTCGCCGAATGGGTCGAGCGAAATCAGCAATTGGGGACCGGCGCTTTCATTCCCAGTCGCGAGTTTTCCGAAAACTATGACAGTTTGCTTTCGCTGGCTGATCAGTTGGAGTCACGCATTCTGGAGATGATCGATCGACGTCGAACCAACGGGAAATTCGGCGACGATGTTTTGTCGATCTTGCTACGGCTTCACGGAGAAACGGGCGAAATCGATGATGCCCATTTAATGGGTCAGGTCGCTTTGCTGTTTGGTGCCGGCCATTTGACAACGGCCCACACATTGGCATGGACGTTGTTTTTGTTGGCGCAGCATCCTGATGTCATGAGCGAACTATATCAGGAAATCTCGACAATCGGTCAATGTCCCGCGACGGTCGGGCAATGCCCCGTCTTCAGCCAAAGTGACGCTGAAAACCTTTCCTTGTTGGATCGCGTGATCAAGGAAAGTATGCGGCTGCTGCCTGTTTCCGCCTATTTGCAGCGCGTTGTGACATCGGAAACTTCGATCGGGCCGTATCGGCTCGAGCGCGGTATGCCAGTCATTTTTGGGCAATACATGACGCACCGGGTCAGTGACATTTATCAGGATGCCGACAAGTTCGATCCTGATCGCTGGCTGTCGGTCCACCCCACGCCTTATGAGTATCTTCCCTTTGGGGCAGGCCGCCGAATGTGCATCGGTGCACCGCTGGCGAACTTGCTGATGAAGAATATTTTGACGTTGGCTCTGAACCGGTATCAGCTAAATATCGTTCCGGGGGCTGAAATCAACGCCAAGGTCGTCGGCACGATACTCTCGCCGATTTCGGGGATTCCAGCGATGGTTTCCGAAACGGACGGCCATTTCCACAGCACGCCGGTGACCGGGAACATTCACTCCCTGGTCAACCTGCCGTCTTCCGACGCCGAAGTACGCCGCGCGGCGTAGGTTGCCGTTGCACTGCTCGTGTTTCTTGCAAACGTTTGCAGCCCAGATACACTCTTCATGTTGACAGGTGTCACATTTTGTGACTATGCTCAATGTACCACCTGTTGAGGTAACGGATGCACATTATCGCACGACCTGCGATCGAAGATGCCAAAAGGCGGCACCCGAACTGTCGAAACTGGCTCGATAACTGGTGGCAGACTGCGGATGCGGCCGACTGGCGAAGTCTGCACGACGTTCGACAGGATTATCCCTCCGCAGATCAAATTGGGCAGTGTTTGGTATTCGATGCCACAGGTGCCAGACGACTAATCTGTAACATTCATTATGCAAGTGACTCCCGGCAAGGGACGCTCTACGTGCGGTATTTCCTGACACACGCCGAATACGATCGAAACAACTGGAAAAGCATTTGTTGTTAAGGGGACGAGCACTATGTCCACAACTTACCAATCACTGCTCCAAGAATTTGTTCCCAGACCGATTGCATCGGAGCGCGCATATCGGCGCTCGTTGACACAAATCGACGGGCTCATCCGAAAGGCCAAGCGAAGCCGTGCTGAGGGTGATTTATTGGAGCTGTTGGCCACTCTTGTCGAGCAATACGAAATCAAGCAGGGATATAAGCGACCGCAACTCTCGCCGCGCGATCGGCTGGCAGGGCTTATCGAGGCCCGGCAACTGACGCAGACGAAACTTGCGCAAGCGTCCGGTGTGCCACGTACGACAATTAATGAGATTCTCTCCGGTCGCCGCAGTATCAGTAAAGCGAACGCGATGCGACTGTCAAGCTACTTCGGCGTGCCAATCGACGAGTTCATTGCGGAGTGAAACGGCGGTCTGCTAGGCAAAAAGGCTTTCTTGAATTGTGAGGGGTCAGTATTCGATACAGGTGAAAGTTTCTTTGCAGGTCTTTCTGAAGAATTGATACACTTGGCGCATTACCAAACTCATAGAAGTGCTTCATCCAGTGCATCGGATTGCCTTGAAATCAGGTCGTCAATATTCGCGGTTGAATCATAAGAACTTGTCTGAGTTGGAATTCACAGCGGTCGTTTGAAGCGGTGCCCACGCTTCCCTGGAAAAGGTCATCTCCACAATGAATCAATCGACCGAGGCGGAGTCGATCGACTCGTTGGCAGAACGCAAGGGAAACAGGCGTTATCGTCTGTATTCCGTCATCGGAATTGCCCTTCTGTTGGCCGTTGCGGCATACGCCGGCCCTGCTTGGTATCAGCACGCAAAAATCAGCAGGCAGCGCGAGGAAACTCGAGAACGGTTTCTATATTTGTTGCGGGGCATTGATCTATTCTTAGATACCGACGATCGTTTACCGCGCAATGGTGTTTGGTGGTCGGGGGGATTTGGAGAAAGCGGGGGGGTGAGGAGTCAGCTGAGATTCCACCTTCTGATGATTACACAAGTTGGCGGCTTACAGCATTTATCCTTGCCGTTGGTTATGGGGGTGGAGCAGATCCGCCTTATACAGTTCCGGATGAGTGGCGCCGCTCTCGACTTCTCGAAGACCCGATTGCGGAGCATGGTTTGTGGCTCTTTGGCGGCGACCGCGATAATCCCTACTGCGACATATTTGCGGTTAAAGGTGAAGGGACTGCGTTTGGAGAAAACGACGAGCGCGACATTGGAAGGGAGTCGCTTAGCAACGACTCAATTCTGATTGTCGAAGTCGCCGATTCCCGTGTCCATTGGTTGCAGCCCTGCGATTTGAACGACGGCGACTGTGAAGAAGAACTGGAAATCTCAGGTCGGGATCCCGATGGCTTTTTCGTTGGATTCGCAGACTGGCAAGTATGGTTATTGTCTAACGATACTCCACGCGCACTCGTTTACAAATTCTGCACGCTCGAAGGAGCCGCCGAAAACGATCGGGACGAGTTGCTTGGGCAGTATCGGATTGAGTGACTGATAATCTAGACGAGTCGCCTGTCGCAATGATCGTCTGGCACTGTCATCGTCGACGAATTCGGCGAAGTTCCTCAACTCGAAATGTGTGGACCAGAATGTGGCGCACAGCGTTTCGTAGGTTGCGCGGTTTCTAGACCACCGCGCAACCTGATCCGTAACAAATAACGCGGCCGAGTGTCGAACTCTCTGAGAGAGGACAAATCGTCGCCGCTACGCCGCCGGACGAAGTTCTTGGTCGTCGGAGGCCGCGGGGTCGAGGACTTCCGTTTGCACGTCGGAAACGAAGTTGTCCAGGTCGGGCTGTTTTTCCAGTTCCGGATGGGGAGCCCCACAATTGACGCCGACGCCCGGGTTTTTCCACAGTGAGGGCAGCATTGCGAGTGTCGCTTCCCAGTACCGAGAGTAGGTTGGATAACTGACCTCGGGATGATCGGCGTGATATTGCTGCATTTTGTGTTTGAGCTTCGTGTGGGGCATCTTCGGGTGCCGATGGTGAGGCCCATGCACGAAGATGTCAAAATTGAAATAAGTACAAATCTTGGTGAACCAGTTCCTTCCGATCACGGTCCGAGTGCCATCGAGCGGATCGTAACTGACCATTCCCAAGTGTTCGGTTAACTTTCTTATCGCCTGAAATGAGGCTGCAAAGGTATATGGCAGCAGCCACATCGTCGTGAAGCGTGCCCATTCGTCGGATCGTGCGACAATGAACAGTGTGGTTGCCCAGAAAAACACCAGAAACAGGTATTCGGCAGCGATGGTGTTACGGAGCGACGGCGACGTAATTGGCGATTTGCGCGAAAAATAGGTACGGCCGTAGATGATGGCCGCGCCAATAGGTGCCAGCAGCAGATCGACCCACACGAAAAACCGACGAAAGGCCAGCGACGCATTCGGATCGGAGTAAGGCCACAGCTCGAAATCTTTCGGTTTGTTGAGATAAGCGTGGTGGCGAATATGTGCCTCACGATAAGCAGAATAGGGGACCAACATGACCGTACCGAGCAGCCGCCCGAACCAGGTGTCGAGAGCTTTGAAACCGCTCAACGTATGGTGGGCTGTTTCGTGCAGGACACTGGCGAGACAGAAGAAGATCCAACCGGTCAGAACAATCCAAGGCGCCTGACAGGTCCAATGTTCGGTCGGCCACGGATGGTCGATCATGTAGAGTCCGAAGAGGCCGAGTGGAACGAATGCAAATCGGGGAAGGCTGTTTTTTTCGCGAATCGCGTGCATTTCCGCGTCGGTGAATGACGTCGTGGACATTCCGTTTTCTCCAGGTCATTTAGGCGGCCCATCATGGTCGCCTGCGGAAGTATTCTCGATGAATGGGTATTGGCCAGCTTTCGGTTTTGACAACGCTAGCCGAATCATTCATTGGGTTTTAAAACTGTGTTGTCATTAACTAGTTTCGGCATCCCCGAAGAGAGTTGAGAAGGGTTTCCCGAAGTATCACGAGCCACCTTATGAGACTTTTTGGAATGGTCACCGGTTCTTGCTGTAGTCGGAATCGCCGGCAATAGATTTCCCCGTCTTCTTGAGGGTTGTATATTGGTTATTCTTCCTATTTTTGGCCCGTGAGTTTCTCGACTGGATCGTGGGGACGTCATCCGTTGGTGTGATCAATCGGTGGAGAAAAACCACGCGTATGTCGGTGAGAGCCGACAAAACGTCGAGTCTTGTCAGCTAACGCGAAATGATAGGGCGTTGTTAAGACTAAGCTTAGGCCGAGAAACAGGTTATGCTGAGCCACAATGTTGTTGATCCGGCTGCAGCGGTCGGGACGCGAATCATAGCCGTAAATCAGTATGGCTCAAGGGGAAAATGATGTCAGCAGATCGTGGAAAAGTGGGAGTTTTCATTGGCTGGGTATTGGTGAGTCTCGTCGCCATTTCGCTGATTCTGGCGGGAGCCGGTAAGGTCTTCGGATTTGCTCCCGAAGACGTCACGAAGGGGCTCGAGGAAGCCAATCTGAAAGATGACCAGATCCTGATCGGCATCGGTGGAATGATGACTGGCCTGCTGCTGCTCATCCCCAAGACCGCTTCGCTCGGCTTACTGCTCGCTAGTTCGTATTGGGGTGGAGCGATCGTAGCACATATGGTCCGCGACGATTCTTATGCGATGCCTGCCGGATTTCTGCTGGCCACATGGATCGGTGCATGCTTCCGTGATCGGTGGTTACTTGGCGGGCGGCGAGCGCCCAATCATCCAGCCGAATCTTCGAATGAAGATGGATCGTAATCTTTACGTCGGGCTATGATGGAATGCCATCGTGAAATCGTCGATCAGAATTCTTTGCCAAGTCCCTGAAAGGGCTCTCGAAGTTCCATGCCAAAAACTCACCGATTCGATCGTGCGCGCTATCGCGTCGAGCCGGGTGAACCGGTCAATCTGGATGACCTTTCGACCAAAGCCGGGGACGAGTTTGCCAAGAAGTCGGAAGCGAAAAGAGCACTGGAAGAAGACATTTCGATGCTATCCGACGCGCAGGCGCTGTTGTGGGCGAGCGGACAGTATTCCGTACTGATTTTACTTCAGGCGCTCGATGCGGCTGGCAAAGATGGCACGATCAAGCATGTGATGTCCGGTGTGAATCCCCAAGGTTGCGAGGTGCACAGTTTCAAAGCGCCAAGTGATGAGGAATTAAGTCACCATTTTCTGTGGAGGCCAACAAGATACCTACCGGCCCGTGGACGGATTGGGATCTTCAATCGCTCTTACTACGAAGAAGTTCTAGTCGTACGCGTGCATCCGAAGTTTCTCCAGCCACAAAGATTGCCGCCCGGAGTCAATGAAGACAATATTTGGCAATCGCGATTTGAAGATATCAATGCCTTTGAACATGCGTTATCGAGAAATGGAACGTGCGTAATCAAGTTCTTTCTCCACCTGTCCAAAGCGGAACAGAAGGAGCGTTTTTTCGAGCGCTTAAATAACCCTGAAAAGAACTGGAAGTTTTCGGCTGCGGATCTGCGAGAACGAGGCTACTGGGACGATTACATGCATGCGTACCAGGAGATGCTCGCCGCCACGAGTACGGAGCACGCGCCCTGGTACGTCATCCCTGCCGACAACAAATGGTTTACACGGGCGTGCGTTGCGGACATTATCGCTGCACGAATTGAAGAGTTGGACTTGCAGCCACCGACTGTCAGCCCCGATCAACTCGAGCAGCTTCAGGTGGCGCGTCGGGAACTCGAGAACGAGCCGGATTAGCTAGAAGGCGAACCGATTCGAATTCTTCGGACTTCGACAGAGCTCAAATGATTTCGTGAATCGGGTCGACGTGTTCGACGCCGACCAGTTTTTGATCGAGGCCGCCGTAAAAGTACGACAGCTTGTTCGGATCGATTCCCATTTGATTCAAAATGGTGGCGTGTAGTTGTTTGACATGGAAGGGAGATTCGACAGCTGCCGAACCGAGTTCATCGGTCGTACCAACACTGACCCCACCTTTAATTCCGCCGCCGGCCATCCACATGGTAAACCCGTAGGCATTGTGGTCGCGCCCCGTTCCTTTGGCGTACTCGGCGGTCGGTTGCCGCCCGAATTCGCCACCCCACACGATCAAAGTTTCTTCGAGCATGTCGCGACGCTTCAAGTCCTCGATCAAGCCGGCAATCGGTTTATCGGTGGCGCCGGCATGGTGGTTGTGGTTCTTTTCCAAGTCGCCGTGGGCATCCCAGTTGTCGTCGTTGTGGGCGCCGCCCGAATAAAGCTGTATGAATCGTACGCCTCGTTCGACCAACCGGCGTGCCAGCAGGCAACGTCGGCCGAAATCGAGTGTCGCCGGATTGTCTAAGCCATAGAGCTTCTGAGTTTCCTCAGTTTCCTGGGACAGATTGACAGCCTCAGGAGCGTGTTGCTGCATCTTGTACGCCAACTCGTAACTCGCGATGCGGGCCGCAAGATTCGAATTGTCGGGTCGCTGCTGCAAATGCGTCGTATTCGATTCTCGCATGGCGTCGAGCAGGTCTCGCTGAATCTCGCGAGTCATGCCTTCCGGCGAATTGAGATCGATGATCGGCGCACCTTGAGACCGCATCAAACTCGCCTGGTACGTTGCCGGCATATACCCGCTCGACCAATTCTTAGCTCCACTGATGGGCCCGCCGGAAGGATCGAGCATGACCACAAACCCGGGAAGATTCTCGTTTTCGCTTCCAAGTCCGTAGTTGATCCAGGATCCCAGCGCCGGGCTGCCGCTAAGAATCTTGCCCGAATTCATCTGCAGCATTGCCGAACCATGGATCGGCGAGTCCGCGGTCATCGAATGCAAAAACGCAATGTCATCGACGCGCTTCGCCAAATGGGGGAACAAGTCGCTGACCCATTTGCCACATTCGCCATACTGCTTGAAACTCCATTTTGGCTCGACAATGCGGCCCTCGTTTCGATGGCCACCTCGGCCGAACGTTTTCACCTGGACCGTCTTGCCATCCATGCCCGTCATGCTGGGCTTGTAGTCGAATGTGTCGACATGGCTTGGGCCGCCGTACATAAACAGGAAGATGACGTTTTTGGCTTTAGGAGTGAAGTGCGGATCGCGGGGTGCCAACGGGTTGGCATATTGGCTGACTCCATCGGCCGCCACGGATTGACCGGCCAAGAAACCGTCAGCGTCGAGCATCGCAGTCAACGGCAGTGACGCGAAGGCACCACCTGCTTCCCAAAGGAATTCTCGACGTGTGCGTCGGCAAAACGAGCCATGACTTGCGGCTTTGCTGTTTTGTGAGGTCATCCTCATTCCATCCTATAATTGTGCCACTCGGGCGGGCGTATCAGTCGAGATATAAAAACTCGTTGAGATTTAGCGCGACCAGGCAATAGTATTCCAGCGCCTGCTCATCCGAGAGCCCGCGCTTTTCAGTCAGTTGTGTTAATAAGGCGATTCCCTGGTCAATTTCCTCTTCAGTCGGTTTTCGACATGTTGTCAGCCGCAATGCCAGCGCGATCTGATTGTGATGGTTTTCCCCAGCCTCTTTGCGAAGACGATTTGCAAATTCTTTCGCCTGCGCATGGACGAAGTTGCCGTTGAGCATTCCCAAGGCCTGTGCAGGTTGTGTTGTCGAAAAACGCGCTTCGCAGCTTGTATCCGTTTCGGGAAAATCGAAATTGGCCAAAAGCGGTGTGATGAGTGACCGTTTGACGTGAATGTAAACGCTGCGGCGCGCCTGTTCTTCCGGTGTCGAAGTTCCCCAGCCGCTGCCGGGTCGCGACTGACCTGCCAGCACTTCTTCAGAAATCGTCGGATAGATTCCCGGTCCGTACATATCAAGGTTCAACTGACCGCTGACGGCGTGAATCGAATCACGGATTTCTTCAGCGCTCAGTCGACGCATGTCGAATCGCCAGAATAGATTGTTTTCCGGATCCTCTTCCAATCCGGCTGCGTTTCCTCGTGACGACATACGGTACGTGTTGGATGTGAGAATCATGCGGTGCAGTTGCTTGAGGCTCCACCCTTGCCTGATGAATTCGGCTGCCAACCAATCGAGCAATTCAGGATGCGTGGGAGGGGCGGAAAGCTGGCCGAAGTTATTCGGTGCGCGAACCAGGCCTCGTCCAAAGTGGAACTGCCAAACTCGATTGACGAGCACGCGGGTCGTTAACATGTTGTCGGGTGACGCGATCCAGTTCGCCAACACGATGCGCCGTCGCGCGGTCGGCGCGTCCTCTGGTACCTCTTTTATAGTTGGATCGGGCGCACCAAAAATCGTCGGATAGCCTGGAGCAACGGCGTCGCCCGGTGCATGGGGGTTGCCACGTGCCATCACATGCATTTGCGGAGGCTGTGGCAGGCATTTCGCAACGCTTAACGCGGTGTGTCGCGGGGGCAGCTGCTTCAGTTCCTCTTCGAGCGCTGTGTAACGCTCCTTCAGCGGGGCATACTCGCTCCAATCGGACTCGTCGAGGTACTTCTGCAACTGTTTCTCGAGCAGTTTCTTGCGTTGAGGCGTCTCGGTCTTGCGCTGATCCTCTGCAGACATTTTCACGATGCCGCGCTGTTCGATCACGCGCATGTCGTCTTCGAGATGACGCATCTGCGATTCCAACCGCGCATACTGCCCGCGAAGTTCTGGCGGCGAGATATCGGTTTGGTTGAACGATGTTTGATCACGGCGCGTTCCGTAGGGGCGCAAATCGCGAAAGAAGGCCAAGAGACGGTAATAGTCCTTTTGCGGGATCGGGTCGATCTTGTGATCGTGACACCGCGCGCAGTTGATCGTTAATCCCAAAAACACCTGGGATGTCGTGGTGAGAATGCTATCGAGCTCGTCGAATTCGGCTTGAAGCGGGTCGGCCGGCTCGTCGTCCCAAATTCCCAATCGGTAATACCCGGTGGCGATGATCGAATCGGTCGTCACCTCGTCCAATTCGTCGCCGGCGAGTTGCTCGCGAATAAACTGATCGTACGGCTTGTCGCTGTTCAATGATCGAATAACGTAATCGCGATAACGCCATGCGTTTGGTTTGGGGTTGTCGCGTTCAAAGCTATTCGTTTCAGCAAAGCGAACCAGGTCGAGCCAATGCCGGGCCCAATGCTCGCCGTAGCGTGGCGAATCGAGAAGCTCATCGACGACGTCTTCGTACGCATCGGACGCTGGATTGGCCAGGAATGCATCGACTTGCGATGGCGTTGGTGGCAGACCAGTCAAGCTAAAATAAACACGGCGGAGAACTTCGGTTTTGTCGGCGGGCTGTGACGGACTTAGACCCGCCTGCTGTAGACGCTGCAAAATGAATGCATCAATCGGATTTCTGCCCCAGCTTTCATTCTCGATCTTCGGGGGCTCTTGCGGCTGAGGCGGCACAAACGCCCAATGCTTTTCCCATTCGGCACCGGATTCAATCCAACGGCGCAGCAGGTTGATTTCCCGTTTGGAAAGGGGTTTCCCTTCTGGTGGCATGCGCTCGTATTCGTCCTCTGCGGCGATCCGAATGAGGAGCACGCTTTCCGCGGTTTTTCCAGGGACGATGGCATGTTCGCCCGAATCGAGTTCCGCAAGGGCCGGCTCATGTTCGTGTAACCGCAGGCCACCTTCGTTCGCATCGGGACCGTGACAAGGAAAGCAGCGCCGGGCAAAAATGGGCTTAATGTCGCGGCCAAAATCGACCGGACGCTGCTGCCGCGTACTGCGGTCATCCGCGGTCTCGTTCTCGGTGGAGCTTGCGTAGGCGGTGCCTCCCGCCAAGACAAGGATGCCCGCAGTCATCAGAAATTTGCTGCAATGCGCGAAAGACACGAAAATCAATATCCTCAATTGAATTTGGTTTCGCCAAATCGGGGTAAGACGAGACTCGCGTGTTAGTATCAATGCCAGGTGTGTCACACCACCGCATCTATTCGCGGTGAAGATTCAGCTATGGTATGCGTGATCTAAGGTGGGTGATCTTCCGAAGCCGGCGATGACACATCAGCAAATCGTCCCTTTTGGCCGGCGTCAGCCAATCATCAATTATGTATTATTGCGCGTCGTAAACCAACTGCAATGAGATCTTCAGTCTTTCAATTGAGAATTCTTTCGATCGGGAATTAAGGCCGTTTACGGTCGCCCACGCACAATATACGGACGCGTAGGCGTCCCACTGGCAATCGGTCTGTGGTTCGGCTAATTTGAAATCTGAGGGCGTGAGGAGCAGCCCATGCCAGCATCAGATTCCCGCTCGACCCGACCCCGCAGCAAGTGGCCCCGCCATCTGCGTTGGTTCGCCGTCCGTTTTGTCAGAATTTATCTGCTTCTGCTAATACTGCTCATGATTTTTGAACGCCGGTTCATCTTCCACCCCTTACGCTATCCGAACGGCGATTGGAATCCACCCTTTCTGCAGTTTGAAGATGCTTGGTTCCAGTCTGATGACGGCACAAAGCTGCACGGTTGGTTTTGCGAGCATCCCCAACCACGGGCCATTGTGCTGTTTGCCCATGGGAATGCGGGCAATCTTAGCCACCGCGCCAATGTCCTGGGTCATCTGCAGTCGTTGGGATTGTCGGTGATGATTTTCGACTACCGGGGATATGGGCGAAGCGAAGGCCGTCCTCATGAAGATGGTGTTCTGGCCGATGCTCGCGCGGCGCATAATTGGTTGGCCAATCGCGTTGGTTGCGAACACCAAGATATCGTGCTTTTGGGGCGATCACTCGGAGGTGCAATCGCCGTTGATTTGGCTGCAGAAAGCGGGGCCCGAGCGCTCGTGCTCGAAAACACTTTTAGTTCGCTGCCCGATGTTGCGGCCGTCCATTTTCCATGGGTCCCTGTGCGTTGGATGTTGCGCACGCAGTTTGATTCGGCTTCGAAAATCGGACGGTATGGCGGTCCCTTGTTGCAGTCTCACGGGACGGCTGACGAGATCGTTCCGTTCGAATTCGGACAGCGGCTTTTCGAAATGGCGAAAGGTCCGAAGAAATTCATCGAATTCCCAGGACATCAGCATAACGACCCCATGCCGGGCAGTTACTACTCAGAGCTGATCGCGTTTATCGACGGGCTCGAAGTGCCGGTAACCGGCGGCGAATCTGCCGCTGCGGAGTGAGCGTCGTTTTCCCCCTTGACACTTTTCTACTCCGGTAGTAGATTGTACTCCGACCGTGGTAGTAGAGTCGCGTAGCTTCGAGACGGTTTCAAAACTCGGTTGGACCTGTGATCGCGCATTCGATTTCAGAATCAGCGATGTGCAACTGGAAGTTTTGAAACCGTTTGTTCCGAACGGAATGCAAGAAGGGGAGAGATGAATCAAAAGCATCACTTGGCTTCGTTGCAACTGTTGATCATGCAAGTGCTGTGGGATCGTGGTGAGGCGACGATCGGCGATGTGCAGCAGGCTTTGCAGGACGAGCGCCCATTGGCCTACACGACCGTCGCGACCATGCTCACCAAGATGGAGCGAAAAGGCCAGGTCACGCACCGAACGGTCGGTCGCGTACATCATTACCGGCCGAAGATTCAACAGGAAACGGTGACTCGCTCGATGGTAAGCGATCTCACCGACCGTTTGTTTGGCGGAGATGTTACGCAAATGGTTAGTCATCTTCTCGATGGGGCGGAAATGGGGCCCGAGGAAATCGCTCGGCTCAAAGCCTTGATTCGTGACAAAGAGAAGGAGGCCCAAGATGACTAATTCTCTATCGTCGATGGTCTTCGGTCCCATGATCGCCTGCTTGGTCACTTACATTCTGCATTCGTCGTTGTTATTAGCGTCGGCCTGGGTTTTCACGCAGGCGTTTCGAGACCTGAGCCACACGCTCCGGGAGCGCATCTGGAAATTTGCCGCCCTGACCGGTTTGGTAACAGCTCCGCTACAGGTCTTCACTGGGATTGCTGATTCCGGTATCGCGATGTCGCTTCCGATGATGCAGGTCGATGGCGATTCGAATCACCGGTTGGCAATAGGGCACCCGGGTCTCGACCTCGGGAATCAAGATTTCGCGACTGCCGACTCGGCTGCGCGATATGCGATTCCGGGTGATACAGGCAATTGGAATGGGAGCCAATCCGCAATTGAGGGACACGGGCATGAGCTGGACAATTCGCGACTTGACGGTGAGCCTCGTTATTCGAACCAACAAGGATTGGCGGAGGCCCAAGGTTTTCTCGAGTTCGGTTTCGATGCCGACGAATTAGAGCCCGCAAGTGCCGCCTCACTTGATGTCGTCGAGCCGTCGGGACAAGCTGTGGCGCAGAATACCGGAAGGGAGTGGCGCAGATGGCTGAGTTTGGCTGCATTGCTTGTCGCGGCGTTTGGGTTAATTCGTCTTTTCGGACAGACCATTTGGCTGCGCGGCCGCTTGGCGGACAGCAAGTCGATTGACGGTGGGCCAATTCGCAGCGATCTCGACAAGTTACTTGCCAACTATGCAATCAAGTCCCCCGTCCATTTGTTGTCTTCGCAACGGTTTTCGGAGCCGGTCGCGTATGGATTGTTCCGCTGGCGAGTTGTGTTGCCAAGTGGAATTGATCAAAGACTCTCTCGTGACGAAATCAAAGCGCTGCTGGCACACGAATTAGCTCACCTCGTACGCGGCGATGCTTATTGGTTGTGGGTTGGTCGGTTGTTGTGTGCCTGTTTTCCCATGCAGCCGCTCAACTTCACCGCCCGGCGAAAATGGCAGTGTGCTGCCGAGTTCTTATGTGACGAATGGGCTGTCGACCATCACGTCCCAGCTCTAACGTTGGCCAAATGTCTGACAACAGTGGCCGAATGGCAGATCGATCGGCCAGTTCCGGAAGCAGCCTTGGCAGCTCGAGGAAAGCAATCCGATTTAGGTAAACGAATCGAGCGACTGGTCGCTGACGAATTCATACAGGACGCCAACATCCAAAAGCGATTTCGAGTAGCAGTACCAGTCTTGGGTGTGATGCTTGCCGGGTTGCTCGTATGGCGTGGACCCTATGCGGTGTCGCATGCGAGGGATGGGCTCACAACGAGCCATGGTCGACTGAATTTGAATGCGGAGCAGTTCTCGTTTCCAGTCCAGGGTGAAAACATGGCTGGTGTGCCCGATTCAACTGCCGCATTAGAGCTGATTCGCGAATTGAGTTTGCTCGACCAAGAACTGAGCGGCCTGACGGAAGACCTGTCGGACATGCGTCGGTTGCTGGATACTTCATCGGCAAACGGGCCATTACAAGAACTGGCCGACCGCATCGAGCAAGCGATCGCCAGTTTGTCTGCGAAACGCATCCAACTTGTTGATGAAATCTACAAGAAACGATTGTGACTTTACGAATTCGTTGGTTTTCGGAATCCACTAAGGCTTTTTGAATATCAGCGTTCAGTTACCCTCAAGCAGGAGTTGAAGCAATGTCACGAATCAATAACCTTGCGGCGATTGGCTTTGTCGCCATGCTGCTGTGGCTTGCCGGTTTCGTCTTTCAGGATGCGTTGGCGCAGCGCCCCGAGTCAGACTCGAAACGAGGAACGATTCACATTGTCAGCGATGCAGAGGAAGTTGCAACTGAATCGCCTGCAGACGGCCTCTCCGTGATTTCAATGAGCGAGGACGATGGCATCGTTCAATATCGACCAATGACGTTCTTTCGCGATGGCAAATTGTTCGTGCGCTTAGGGAAAGCCGATCCGCAGCGGGTTATGGAAACTGTAAGAAGCGTCTACCGCGATTTTGAGGATCTGACTGTCACGGTCGAGCCAGGTTCGAAAGACATCAGCGTGGACGCGTCATTCCCTGTTGCCGAACAGGTCGCCAATCTGATCCGGACGCTCGACGCTGCGGCCGTCGATATCGACGGGAATCTCAAGCCGTATCGTGTCGTGGACCGTGACTCCGCAGCGAGTCTGTTAGGTGACGAGCGACGAACTTTGATCACTCCGATTCATCCGGCGGGCGTTGGAAGTGGCTTAGGAAGGAAGACCTTCCACGTCGTCGAGCTGGGGCCTGAGTTCCAGGAGCAGGAAAGGGACAAGGATCATAAACGGTACATATGGGAAGTCTATGAGCTCGAACATGCCAATCCGTTTGAAGTGCGCGCCATTCTTCTGAAGCGGTTTCCCGAAGGAGTCGCATCCCAGGTGAAAGACGGCAAACTATGGTTGTCCCTCTCGGAGCCGAGATTGCAGAAGCTGGCCGTTCAACCGCTGATTGAATCGTTAGAAAAAGCCGCCGAGCAACGCGACCTGGCGGAAAAGCAAAGGTATGCGGCGGAGCAACTTCGTTTCGAGCAAGAGGTGAAGTCACTCAAGACAAACATCGAGCGACTCCAAGCACAGTATGAACGCATGAGAAAGGAATCGGGCGAAAAGCACCCCGAGGTTCTGGCAGTGCAGGCTGCCGTTGAACTTCTAAAGCAAAAGATGACTCAGGCCACTAAGTCGCGCGAACGGGAATTGGCGGCGGCCGCCGTCGAGCGTCAGAAAACTGAGGCGAGTCAGCGCGAAGCCGCACAAATTGATCGCTCGAGCCGTGGATTGTTTTCCAGGCGTCGCCAGAACGACGATACCGATCTGGAAGAAGCGGAGCCGAATCAAGCGCGGCGGCTTAGCGATTTGAACCGACTGTCTCGTCTCATGACCGACGTTGAACGCAAATTACTCGAAGGAAAACTCGAGCAACTCACCTTGTTAAAGAGTTATGGCTCAAAGCACCCCGAAGTCCGGCAGCTCGAAGAGATTACCAAGCTGTTGCAAAAGGAACTCCAGTCACTCGAAGCAGAACGTGCCAAACTGCAAGAGGCAGAATCGTCGTTGGACCGTACAGAAACTGACGCCGAGGCTGCTTTGGCTGATTTCGATCTTCCCAATAAGTCGAATGCCGTTGCGAATTCCGTCCTGAACGACTCCGGTAAGTCCTTTAAAGATCGGCTCAGCCGATTGCGAACGGCCATCGAGAATTTGAAAGCAGCAGGATTGGAATCGGAAGCGAAGCAACTGGCCATCAAGGCCGAGCAAATGGCAGCACAAGAGGCGGAGCGCCTCGCGAAGCAGAAGCTGGCCGACGCGCAAGCTGCGCGACGTCGCCAGGTCGAAGCCGATCGCCAACGAGAAAACGCGAGTCGGCAGGCGGGCGGCGAAGTCCTGCAGATCGTTCGCGAGCTTCGTGAAGAAGTGCGGGCCCTCCGCCGCGACGTGAATCAGATCCAGGAGATTCTGAAGAAATCGCAGCAACAGGCAGGCGCCTCGTTTGGATTCGACAATGCCGACTCGCTTGCAAACTCCGAGCGCGTGATGTTTGGAGTGGGAGTCGACAGCGACGCCGGCATTACTGGGACGATCGTACTGGACGAGTCGCAGTTTGACTGGTCACGCGATGCAGAGGCTGATTCAGACGACGCGGCGACCGACGCCGGAGACGATTCTGCCGAATCGAGTCTCGATGAAGCGGGAGGTGCTGCCAACTCTGTTGAAAGAATCAATGTGAATGGCATTCCTGAGAATGCTGCAGGAATAATCGAAGCCGAAGGCAGTGGTGGAATTCTTTTATTTGGATCGCCAAGTAAAGATCGTGGCGCGAACACTCGCGATGAGAACTGAACTGTCGGGCAGGACATGTCATGACAACCAATGTATTTGCCTACGGCTCGAACATGTGCACGGCGCGGATTCGCGATCGCGTGGAATCTGCGCGGCCATTGTCGACGGGATGCATCAACGGCTATCAGGTTCGGTTTCATAAACGCGGGGTCGATGGTTCGGCCAAAGCCGATGCGTTCTATACCGGCAACAAACGCGATCGCGTTTGGGGTGTTGTCTTCCAAATCGCGGTCGATCACAAACCGATCCTCGATCGGTTCGAATCTCTGGGTGTGGGGTACGATGACCGTTTGATCGATGTGGAAACCACCGAAGGCGGTCGGCTCGAAGCGTGGATGTACGTCGCACGTTTCGAAGCCATTACCACGGGATTACAGCTCTTCTCGTGGTATCGGGATCTCATGCTGGCCGGGGCTCGTCAGCATGGCCTTCCCCACCATTACTGCGAATGGCTGTCGAGAATCGATACGCATCCCGACCCCGATCCCGAGCGCGATCTCGGCAACCGGTGGCTGCTGCCGCCGGGAACTGCCTTTTCCTAATCGCCGCCGTTCCTTATGATCTCAGCGCCTTTCGGGCGGTGTCGGTGTACGACCTGACCCCGAGTGCAGTTTGCATGGCGCTCAGGGGCCGAAACTGCTGCATTGGTCTCCGAAGGCGAATCGATCGTTTGTGGGCCGTTCGACATTGTTTCGATGTTCAATGGAAACGAGATTCGGACAATCAGATTCCTACTGCGTATTACACTGACTTGTGGCCGTGACAACCGCGTTTTGTGCTATGACAGCTGGCGACCACGAGCTAGAAACGCCCACAAGAAATAGTAAACCGCTCTAATTCTTCACTTATCCAGGAAAATTCACAGCAATTATGGGGCACTCTATATTAGTCACAGGCGGTGCCGGTTTTTTGGGAAGTCATCTGTGTGACCGGCTTGTCGAGCGTGGCGAAGATGTCATTTGCGTTGACAATTTCTTCACAGGACGACGGTCGAACATTCGGCATCTGGTTGGTCATCCCCGATTCGAATTGATCCGGCACGACATCGTGCATCCGCTGTATCTCGAAGTCGACCAGATTTACAATTTGGCATGTCCGGCGTCGCCGGTCGCGTACCAATATAACCCCATCAAGACAATCAAGACTTCGACGGTCGGAATGGTCAACATCCTGGGGCTCGCCAAACGTTGTCGCGCTCGCGTCCTGCAGGCGTCGACTTCGGAAGTGTACGGCGATCCGCAAGTGCATCCGCAAAAGGAGTCGTATTGGGGGCATGTCAATCCGCTCGGGCCGCGCAGTTGTTACGACGAAGGGAAACGAGTCGCCGAGTCGCTGTGCATGAATTACCATTTGGCCCACGGAATTGAAGTGCGAATCATCCGGATTTTCAATACGTATGGTCCGCGCATGGATCCCAACGATGGCCGGGTGATTTCCAACTTCATCATGCAAGCTCTACGCGGGGAGCCATTGACCGTTTATGGAGACGGATCGCAGACTCGGTCTTTCTGCTATGTCGATGATTTGCTGGAAGGGATGATTCGATTGATGGATCAGGACGATACGACCGGGCCGGTCAATATCGGCAACCCGGTCGAACGATCGATGCTGGAGCTCGCTGACGCTGTCTTAAAGGCGACTGGCTCGAACTCGGAAATCAACCATGTCGACTTGCCGGCTGATGACCCCAAACAGCGCTGCCCAGACATTACACTCGCAAAATCGGTCTTAGATTGGTCGCCACAATGCGAGTTGGCAGACGGTCTCAAGTCAACGGTCGAATATTATCGTGACGTGCTCGCAGAGGAGTCCCAGTGAGTAAGTATCTCGTAACCGGAGCCGCCGGCTTTATCGGCTTTCATGTGTCGAGACATTTGCTCAGTCGAGGCGATACAGTTTTGGGCCTCGACAGTTTGAACGATTATTACGACGTTCAACTCAAAAAAGACCGTGTTGCGCTGTTGGCGAACGAATCCGGGTTTGAATTCCACCATTTGGATTTGGTCGATCGCGATCGAGTTGCGGATTTATTTGCCGCCGAGAAGTTCGACGTTGTCATTCATCTCGCAGCGCAAGCAGGCGTCCGTTATTCGTTGCAGAATCCGTTTGCGTACGTCGACAGCAATTTGGTCGGGTTTGTCAGCATTTTGGAGGGTTGCCGGCATACCGATGTGAAGCACCTGGTTTATGCTTCGTCGAGCTCCGTTTACGGAGCCAACACGACGATACCGTTCTCCGTGCATCACAACGTTGATCATCCGGTCAGTCTGTACGCGGCCACAAAAAAAGCAAATGAGCTCATGGCACACACGTACAGTCATTTGTATGACCTGCCGACGACCGGTCTGCGATTCTTTACGGTATACGGTCCCTGGGGTCGTCCCGATATGGCGTTGTATTTGTTTACGAAGGCAATATTCGAGGGACGCCCGATCGATGTCTTCAACCATGGCAAGATGCGGCGTGACTTTACCTATATCGACGATATTGTTGAAGGCGTCGTCCGTACCGCTGACTGCGTCCCACCCGGGAATCCTGATTGGACAGGCGACGCGCCCGATCCCGCCACGAGTCGTGCCAAGTATCGAGTTTACAACATCGGCAATAATCAGCCGGTGGAATTGATGCATTTGATTACGACGTTGGAGTCCGCAATTGGGCGCGAGGCGGAAAAGAACTATCTCGACATGCAACCGGGTGACGTGACGCAGACATTCGCCGATGTTGACGATCTCGTGCAGGATGTCGGTTTCCGCCCCGACACGCCCATTGAAGAGGGGATTCGCAGATTCGTCGACTGGTACTGCGAGTATCACGACATCGACGAATGATTCGCCGCGCAAGTAAGCAGTCGCGCCGGGTGCTTGCCGGCGCTGCTCGCGCCGGCTGGCTTGGCAGTAAGCAGCCACTGCAGCATTGAAGATGTGCGCTTCAGAGGAGAGACGCGGGCAAAGACGTGTCGAGGAGATCCTCGTTTGATGGCGCGCGTACGGGCGACACCCTTCAGCCCGGAATTGCATGGTTTAAGGCCGGCTTCGGAAGCCCAATTTCGCCTGCGGTCCGTTTGAATGTGTTGATTGTGGCAAACAGCCGGCTGCCTTTGTGATTACATTTGGCAGAACTGGACGGTCCGTGTGGAGTTTGTGGCAACGGCGTCATTTTACCTAGCTTCAAGCAATTCGAATCGGAAGCTAACGACCTGGAACCGCAAAGTCCCACCTATCTTCACTAAGCGTTACGGCTATGACAACCGTTAGCAGAATCGACGTAACCTTTTTACGGAATAACGACTTGAGAGATTCAAGGTGCTGATTCTGATACGCCGATTAATTGCACCAGTCCTACGATGCCCAACTTTTACGGAATGACCATCGTTGTTGTCGAGGACGATACGGAATTGTGCCAGTTCGAGGCACACGGCAACGGGATGGAGCACCTTGGAAGTTAAGGCGGAAGTGAAAAAACGTTTTTTGTCGTCAGTCATTATGCCATCTGTCGGCCTTGCGGGAAAAAACGCGACGCGCGTCGCGGGCGGCCTGAACATCCCGCAGTGATGCAATGAGGTCGCCTTTCGTGGATTCCTATTCTTCCGACAAAGCATGATGAACACGGCCCACGACAATTGTCCCAAGGGAAGGAGACACTGCTCAATGAGTTGGATCAGATTGTTAACTGCAGTGGTCGCGACATTGGGTGTGACTGGCGTGGCACAAGCAGGTATTTTCGACAAAGGCAACGATTGTTGTTGCGGAGCCGAAAAGAGCTGCTGTTGTGCTTCGGAATGTCAACCTTCGTGTTGTGCACCTTGCTGCTGCAAACCGACGATTACAAAACCTTGTTGTCCCACTGTTCACACGTATCAAAGAAAATGCTCCGACATTAAGCCGCCGTGCTGCAGCAGCTGCTGTGGTCCCGATGCTTGCTGCTGTTCGGAAGCCAGTTGCTGTGCACCTGCTGCCAACACCTGCTGTGCTCCTGCGGCTAACAGCTGCTGTGCTCCGCAGGCTGCCTGCTGTGCTCCGCAAGCCAACACTTGCTGTGCTCCGGCTGCTCAGTGCTGCAACGACAACTGCTGCAACAACAACTGCTGCAGTGACAGCTGCTGCGGTAGCTGCTGTGGCGAATGCTGCTGTGCCGATCCTTGTGAAATTGCACAGTTGATTTATCAATCGCAAACTTGCTGCTACGCCAAAGATCGTAAAAAGGCGATCCACAAGCTCGGCGATGATTACTCCTGCGTGTGCAATCCTGAGATTATGTGTGCGTTCGTCTACGCCTTGAACGACGCTGATGAAGACGTTCGTGAAAAGGCTGCCGACGAAATCGGCGACCAAGTTCGCAAGAACTGCTGCTGCTGCACGCAAGAAATCGTTGCCGCCCTGACCTGTGCGTTGGGCGACTGCGACAAGGGTGTTCGTAAGCAGGCTGAAGAAGCTTTGGAACTGTGTGGCTACAACGTCGTTGATGGCTGCTGTGACTGCTGCTGCTCAAGCGGCTGCTGCTCAAGTGGCTGTGGCAACGGATGTGGCCCGGCTGCTGCTCCCGCCCCGGCTCCGGCCGAAGGTGGCGAAGCTGCTCCGGCTCCGGCTCCGCCGGAAGACCCCAAAGCCTACTTCCCGTCACGTCTGAACCAACAGCAGACGACACGGAATGCCCCTCGACGCAATCGTTTGGCCGACCTCTTCGGTCTGCTCGACTAAGTTGAGTTCACGGCTTTGATACTACGATTTTGAATTGAGAAAGGCGGCCCGCGAGAATCTCGTGGGCCGTTTTTCTTTTCTTTGTTTTGCAGAGATTCGACCGAATCGGCCTTGTTGAGGGGGGGACCCACGACGGAATGCCGTAAATCGTGTCGCCAAATCAGCCGAGGCCCGCGAATTCGAGTCTCTAAACTCGTGGAACGATTCCACCCAGTGAAGACGTGATCGGGCGCCCACACCTATTCATCCGTTGTCGCCATCCGTGAATGGTCTTGAGCCAGAATTCGGTTTTCGCTATCACACGCGCTCCTCTCGTTCCACACCCTTCCCGCTTTCATTTCCGATCGTTGCTGACGCGACGACAGCATCCGTACGCCCCTTTCGCTTCTTCGGGGAACGCTTCGCTGCCCAGCAACAGGAGGTCTGGCTGATGTTTCGGTACCTAACCTTTGCAACCGTCATGATTTTGGCCGTCAACAACGCCGTTGCGCAGGCTCCGCAATTTCCTTACGAGGCAATCGTCGATGCCGAGGAAGTCTACGTGCGGAGCGGTCCGGGCAAGTCGTTTTATCCCACCGGAAAACTCAAGCAGGGAAATAAGGTCAAGGTCGTGCGACATGACCCGGGCGGTTGGTATCAGATTGAGCCTCCAGCAGGCAGTTTCAGTTGGATTCCGGTTGAATTTATCGAATTGCGCCCAGGAAACCGCGGTCGCGTTCGCGAGAATTGCTTCGCACGCATTGGGAGTGAATTCGGCGATGATGCCAACGATGTGCTTCACCGCGTCCTTGCGGGAGAAGAAGTGCAGATTATTGGCAAGAAAACCCTACAAATCGATCGTGGACGGGTCGAGATGTACAAAATCGTTCCGCTAAAAACAGAACGTCGTACGATTCCCGGGACAGCCCTTGTTGTGGCAAGCGAAGCTCCCATTGCGATGGAACAGTTCGACCCGTTTGGAAATGTCGCCCAGCAGCAAACACAGATTCCTGCGAATTCGTCGACCGCTCAAACTCAAACCGCGGCTGATCCCTTCAATCCGGTTGAGGAATTCCAACCGTTTGCTCAGCAGTCGCAACAGCCAGCCGAGCAGGTTCAGCTAAAGCCATTCATTCCGCAGCCACAGAATTCGGCTCAGGTCGAACAGTCCTTGCCGGTGGCCCAGCAAGTCGGTCCCGAAATCGAAAAACAAACGATCGACAGCCCAACCGTGGTGCAACAACAAGTTCGCGATTCGGAATCCCCCGGACCGTCTCGGGAGGAAATCCAAGCGGACACGCGCACTCTGAAGAAACTGGATGAACAATTCAAGACGATCATCGATAAGGAAGACAAGTCGCAATGGGAATTTGCTGAACTTGAACGAGGTTACACCGAGTTACAAGACACAGCCGTACATCCGGCCATGGCAGCTTACATCGATCAGCGGTTCGACGCGTTGAGACGCTACAAAGAGAGAAAACGCGAGTATATGGAACTGTTGCAGATTACGTCGCAAACCGATGCGCGGGATGCTCAGTTATTGTCGTTACAACAGCAGACCGATTTGCCGGCGGAACAGGAATCAACGACGCAAGATCCCAGGCTGCAAAATCCTGCCGGGCAGCCGCAGGCGATACCATCGCCGATGCCGCAGAATCTTCCTTCGGCGATACCAGCTCCAATGGGTCAGGCACAACAAACGCCGCCGCCGCAAATACTGCCGCCGGGAAGCCCGACGCCGCAAAATCCCACACAGTCTGGTCCAGCGGCACAA
>JANQRQ010000344.1 GCA_028284485.1 Planctomycetaceae bacterium
AGTGGGGCCCGTCGATAACATGACCAGGGATACGAAAAACACTCCCATCAAACTGGCAATTTTCCACCGTCGAAAAACGTTCGGGGAGATTCGTGGGTGTTGCCGACTACGCGACCTCAGGTTACTCACGTTGCAGGCCTTCTTTGTAAAGAGTTGGCATAAAATTGGTAAGCGAATTGTGACATCCCTATGGATGAAGGGCCACCTCGCGCGGCGAAAAACCGGCTATTGCGATCCTCCGCCCAGCTTCTGACTCCAAGGGCTACCAGGATACCTCGCCACCAGTTTCTCGCGGGCTTCGAGCGCGCGGTCGGAATTCCCGACGGACCTCCAGAGTTGCGAGAGATGGTACAGCGATTCCGCATGATAGTTTTGATGGACGGAAAGCGTCGGCAGGACGTCGACGTGCAAATACGCCAGTACGGCATCCTTCGGGCGACCCATTTGCTGCAAGCAGTCTCCTTGACGAACATACGCCAGTGCCAGTACTTCGGTTTGTTCGGGAGTCGTTTGGTCGATGACCATTTCGATCGATTGCAGGGCCTCTTGTTGCCGCTGCTGATTCAACAACACCGCTGCTTTACCCAAAATTGCCGCGAATCGTTCCGATTGTTCTGACTCGTTTTCGGCTGTCATGTCGATAACAGCATCGTACGCCGCCAATGCCGCATTGGGATTCTGTTCCGCCAACGCGATTTGGGCCTCGCCGTTGCGGGCAGCCATTGTGACATCGTTCCAAGGAGCTTGCGACATCGCTTGGAGCATTTCCCTGGCTTTGCCGTTGTCGCCGGCTGCCAAGTAAAGTCGGCTCAACAATTCCATGCTTTCAAAGTAATGATAGGTGTCGGAGTTCGATTGCAAGAAAGCCTCGAGCCGCGACGCCGCCTCCGTCGGTTGTCCGGCCGACTGCAACGCTTTCTTTGCCAAGGTACGGGACTCTAAATACTCCAACTCTTCTTCCAATCGATCGTTTGCGGAACTTTCTTCTCGTGCCGCCCGATATCCCTCGAGTGCTTTGTCCAAACGGCCGTTGAGTTCATCATTAATTGCCAATTGCAACTTCAGCGGTGCTCCGTCCCAGCGGACTGCGTTGATGTCGTTGGCAGGAACGGTCACTTCGGGTCCGACACCCGGTTTGATCGTGACACCGTTTCGGTTGACGTCGGTCACTCTTCCTTGGATCGTCCTGCCATTGCTGATTTGCGTCACTACATCAACGGCGAAACAACTTGTGGTCCAGCCCACGGCAATAATTGCCATCATGACCTGACATCGACGGGCTGTGAGTAATTGTATTCCAATCATTGGCTGCTCGTTATTCCGCTGTTGGCGGCTTTGGACGTGGTTTACGTTTTCCAGTCGGCTGCCCTGGTTTGGCTCGCTTGACTCGAACTGTTGCGTCCGAACCAGTCACCGTCCGTCTCTCTTTTGTCGCGGCCCGCTTTGTTTTCACAGGCGAATCGCCAGCGATATCAAATGTTGGAGCCTCGAATTTTGCAGCGCTTTGTTGAGCCGTGTAGTACGACCGACGATTCTTTCCCTGATTGGCAAACATCATGTAGATACCGACGCCACACCCCACAAACATGATGACGGCAACGACAATCATCCCCCACCCTGAGCCTGCCGATTCGGATGGTGCGGCGGCTGTTGTTGAACTGTCAGCGACCGTGCCTGACTGTGTTTCCGCGACGGTCGCGTTTGGAGTGTCTTGCGAAACGGAAACAGAACTCGCCCGTTGTAATGCAACGGGGCTGGCAATTCCCAAATCTCCCTGCAATTCGCGATACAACGTGTCAAATTTTCCCCACCACTGGGAATCAACGTCTTGAGTTGTGACGGCAAAGGCCTGAATCTCAGCCAAACCGCGCTGGAATTGCTCTTTGCGTGTTGCCTCGTCCGACTGACTCTGCGCGTATTGCTGCCGGCAAAACGCTGTATTGTAACGGGCCTCGTAGTAGTGGTCGCGATAGTCCGTTTCGGATTCGGATTGCTGAATGTTGATCAGGCGTTGAAGCTTTAATCCCATCGAAGCCCAACCCCAAATTGGAGTATCTCCAGATTCCTCCGGCACACCGCGGATGGCTTCGAGATACTTAGCGGGATCGCCCTTTTGAGGATCAGCCGCCCAATCTTGCAGGATAAATGCCGCCTCCCTTTGGGCTGTCAATGTTTGCGGTTGCTCCTTCAACACGCGACTGACGATTTCCAATGCATCTTGGTATTCGCCCATTCGTCGTCGGCAAGCCGCTAGTCGCAGGGTCACGGCGGGAACGGCGGTTGGCTCTAAAAAACCCGACTCGGACGATGCACGACTCAAAATCTGCTGGTAAGCCTGCGCGGCCCGGCCAAAGTAGGCGTCCGCTTGTGCCGGCTCGCCGAGACTCCCCTCGCCGAGTCCCGAGTACGTCTCCGCCATCCAGAACAACGAACCGAATGTCTGATCTTTACGCTCGAACATGCTGTTCAGAAAACTCTCAAACGATTCGCGAACTTGCGCAAGCCGCATGGAATTGCCCGAATTCTTGAGGCGATCGAGTTCCTTTTCCAGCTCCGTCCCCAATTGGCGATAAATGCGTGTGACGGACTCGCCATTGGCTCCACCGCCGATCTCTTCCAAACGCTGCATGGCTTCACGGGCATCGTCGAGTTTTTGTGTGCCCACATAAGCCCTGAGCAGCAATTGGTAAGCCAACGATGCAAATTTGGGCCCCTGAATACCGTCGGCCGGCCGATTCGATTCATCAACCGCATCAACTGCGTCCATCACCGATTGCGGTGAGTCTTTCAGCAGACGGATTGCTCCTGGGTAGTCGCCTTTGTCCAAAGCGATTTGCGCCAATGCCGCTTTGGTCGTCAAAACTTCGGGTGGCGCTTCGCCAACCGAAGACAGGCCCTGTTGAATTCGTTTCAGCCCTTCGCGGTAAAGCCGTTCGGCATCCGTCCGCCATTGCTGTAATTGTTCAGCGGTCGGCTTGTCTTCGTCGGGAAGATTCGACGATTGCACATACGCATTCCAAAACGCGCGGCCCGCTTCGATTCTCGAGGCGGCAAAATCGGGCGAGCTGTCAGGCACACGGCTAAACCATTCAGCCGCTTCGACTAATCGATCGTTTTGGGCATAGATTTTCCCCATATTGATGCGGGCATCATTGGCACGGTCACTTTCCGGCCAATTGGAATCAATCAATTCACACATCTTGGCGACGTGATTCAAATCGCTCGACTGCTCGGAGGTAGTCGTCGACGCGTTGTACGACTGCAAATAGGCCGCCATGGCGAAATAAGCACCGTCCAAAGCCAGCGTGGCATACTCTTGGGTATATCGACTCGCGACAAACTCTCCCAGAATCGCCGAATCGTAGCTGCGACCCATCAAGTAGTAGACAAATGACAGTTTGACCCGAGCATGGTTCAGGTCTTGTTCGTCAGTTTGGGAGTCGGCCAGCTCGAGGGCCAATTTCAAATACCGAGCCGTTTCTTCCAAATGCAAATCCAAGTCGTTGTGCAATGTCGTTTTCTGGTTAGCCGGCGCGGACGTAATTCGGTCCTGCATGGGGCCGATTTCGCTGACCATGCTACTGCCCAATCCAAAAGCCGTATCAAAGTCATTCGGATCGCCGGCCTCTTTGCCGCGAAGTTTGACGGTCAATTCGCGAATCTTAAACATGGCGATATCTTTGTACGGTGAGTCAAACCGATTGATCTCCCGTGCATTGGCCAGTGCCTGACGCAGTAAGCGTTCCTTATCGTCGGATGCAGCCTTCGGATCATCCGCCAGCTTTTCGTAGGCCAGGGCTTGCTGCCAGCGAATTCCAAACCCGACCTGTGTCCGGGTTGAGCCTCGGTTTTCGTTAAGCCAGTCGTCCGCTTCCTGAACCGTTAGGTGATAATCTTTGCGTTCGTCGTGATTGAGACAAATCAGTCGAAACTCTCGCACGTTGTCCTGTAACCGCTTTAACGTCGGCGACTGCCCTTTGTGGCCCAACAATTCATTGTAAATGCCCAGCGATCGGCGAATGTCTCCCTGTTCCTCGAAACATTTGCCCTGCCACATTCGGGCAAACAACCCCACTCCCTGCGTGCGGTACTTGGAGTGAATCTCTTCAAACAGGCGAGAAGCCTCTATCAATTTGTTCTGAAACTGATTCGACTCTTTGTCGTAGGTTTGCGCGTCTTCGTAGGCACATAAGCCGAGATCGAGTTGGGCTTGCATGTAACCCAGTTCGGCAACTTCGCGTGCGGCATACTGCTCCGAATCCCGGTCGGGGTCGATATACCGAGGAAAGCCCTCCCAGGCCGCTTTGTGCTGATCGTGAGCTTTTTGAAAGACCTGCCGTGCTTGCTGGATCAATTGCCGGGCGCGCCTTTGAAACGATGCACGATTCTGTTCGTTGGCTGGCGATCGCGACTGAACGATTTCCACTCGAGCCTTGTTGAGCACGATTAATGCCCGTTTCGAGTTGGCCAATGCCACTTTTTCGTGTCGCGGATTCTGTTGGACGAATTGTTCGAGGAAGGCAGCCGCCTGATCGAGCTGTCGGGTTTGCGCCTCGACACTGGTCGCCAGTTCGACCCCGTCAATCAGCGTGACCGCTTTTTCGAATGGGATGAGCGTTCTAAAATCCGCCGGCAAATCGTCGCGTTGCTGCAGAGTATCGAGATAAAACAAGGCATAGTCGTAGTATCGACGTTCGCGCAACCCTTCCAAGAACTCAGAGTATGGCTCAGAAGCCTGTGATGGACTGACCAAACCGATCAAAACCCACACAGCGACTACGATTCGCCCGCTTACCCTCATGGAACAATTCATTCCTTTGTCAGACGCGAGATTCTTATTGAGAAGCAATTTGCGCCCGAACAAGAACGGGCCCGGAATCGGGCCGGCGCTGGAAATGGCTTCCCCAGGGGAGGTGTTTCTCCTACATTTAAGAATAAGTCCCCCATCGACTATACGCAAGAACGGCGACAGAAACTGATGCGCTTTCGAGGTACGTCAAGTCCGCCACCCTATCTGAATCGGCGAGACCAGATGCGCATGCTGGCCTTGGTCGGAATGCTCATCATCGTTGTTATCGGAATGCGGCTCGCGGCCCGACCGCAATCTTGGTATTGGCTGACGGGTGAGCCGACCAAATCGGAGAGCGGCGAATCCACCTCGGCATCCGATACCGACGAGCAAATCGATTTTCGGATTCGAATCGACGATCCAGAATCGCTGCCGCCGGGCGTGTTTCGCAGCGAACTTCCCCACCCGGAGGATTCCGATCAGTCTGGCGATCAAAATGAAAGCGCGACGGCAATCGAAACCGACGATTCCGACCCACCAGACGAAACCAGCCACACAGCCGAAATGATTACTATCGATACCCGATTGCTGGACGACGTCAAAGATAACACTCTGGGAATTCGACGTTCCGAATCCGACGCGTATTTCGCAGTGCTCGCCCACGTTCGAGACAGCGATCCAACGGCCTTGCGTCAGGCTGCCCAAGAAGACCTGGCCTTCAAAGTATTGATGCTCGACTCTGAGCGATTACGCGGTGAGGTCGTCACAGTCGAAGGCGTACTCAGACGGTTCGCTTCTTTACCAGCTGTGGCGAATGACTATGGTATCTCAGAATCGTATGAAGCGTGGATGTTTACCAGCGATTCTGGAAACAACCCCTACCGGATCGTCTTTTCAGAACACCCGGGCGACCTTTCCTTCGGAGAATTCTCGAATGGCCAGGTTCGGGTCCGCGCCACCGGCTACTTTTTCAAGCGATATGGATATGCCACGCAGGACGGTATGCATGCTGCACCGCTCATCTTGGCCAAGACAATCTCACGTGTGCACGCCCCGGCCTCGATGGCTGAGGAAACCGGGCTGGCCGGCTATGTGGCGGGGTTGTTGATTTTGATGATCGGAGGATTCAGCCTCATGATTTGGCGTTTTCGTGCCTCCGACCGCAAGTTTCATCGCAGCGATTTGAAGCGTTGGACGGCCGCATCGGCTGAAGAACGCGAAGCGCTCAATAGCCTCGAAGCGACCGACATTCGAGAGCAACTCGAACAGCTCGCCGACGAGTCGTCAACCAGCCACGACCAATAGTATTCCGGGCAGCGCATCGTGGCGCGGGCACCAACGCAAATCGCAGTGTGGCTGGGTGAAACAAAGGGGACATTCTACTTTTCGATTCCTTTTACGTGACAAGTCGGTAATCGACCGGCCGAAAAGTAGAATGTCCCCTTTTTGTGCGAAGACTGAACCTATGGACGCCGCTAACAATTGAAAATTCCATAGCGCCCCAGCCACCCGACGAACGGCTAAATCGAGGCGACTTTGCGATGCCCGCTTACGTCAGCAAGTCTTTGACGGTGTCGCGTTCCGATTGCAGTTCGGCAATAGTCGCATCGACTTTCGCTTGCGCAAACTCGTTGTGTTCGATGCCGGAAACGATCGACCACGTCTTACCGTCGCTCGTCAACGGAAAACTGCTGATCAGTCCTTCGTCGACCCCGTAGCTGCCGTCACTGCAAATCGCTGCACTGAACGATTCCCCAGCGGGTGTCGGATTGATGATCGACTTGACGTTATCAAGAGCCGCATTAGCTGCCGATGCCGCACTCGACGCGCCCCGCGCCTTAATGACGGCAGCACCACGCTGCTGCACAGTCGTCAGAAATTCTCCTTGCAGCCAGGCATCGTCACCAATGACTTCGGTCGCTGGTTTGCCGTTGATGGTCGCATGGTAAAAGTCCGGAAACTGCGTCGCCGAATGATTACCCCAGATATTGATATTGCTGACGTCGGCGACGGCGGTGCCCGACTTCTTCGCCAACTGGCTCATGGCTCGATTCTGATCAAGACGGGTCATCGCGTACCAACGATCGCGTGGCACATCGGGGGCATTATGCATGGCAATGAGGCAGTTGGTATTGCACGGATTCCCCACCACCACAATCCGTACATCCTTGGCGGCAGCCGCCTGAATCGCTTTGCCCGTGTTGGTAAAGATCGGACCGTTCACTCGAATCAAATCGCCGCGTTCCATTCCGGCCTTGCGCGGCACACTTCCGACGCATAGCACAAAGTTCGCATCGGCAAACCCGTCTTCCAAATGGTCGCTGTCGGCTTTGACCACACCGGCCAGCGTCGGAAAGGCACAGTCGTCCAGTTCCATTTCCACGCCGTCGAGCGCCGACATCACCGGCGGGACTTCGATGAGATGTAAAATTACGGGCTGGTCGGGACCAAACACCTGGCCGGAAGCCAGACGGAAAACCAGGGCGTATCCAATTTGTCCGGCGGCACCGGTTACGGCAACGCGAATCGGGGTAGCCATCGCAACGTTCTCCTTAGTCGGTTAAATCATCAGTCGCAGATTGACGGCCGAAGCGCTACGCCGTCGACGTGAAATTGTATCCGTCTAGGTGCACTTTTACCGATTCGGATGCGGCCCGGCAACTCTGCCGTCGGCAGCTGATTAGACAAAGGGCCAAGAAACCGTCGCCTTGGCGGTCTCGCCGGCTTCTCGCGCCTCGACTTCGGTCCCGTGAGCCAAAAACCCGCGTCGCAGGAAGCCCAGCGCTACGGTCCGGGGGTGCTCATCGCGGTAGGAAACTCCCACCGACGTCAATCGCCCGATCTCGTGATCTTCACCGAATACTAACGATCCTGGCTGCAGCGAAGTTTCCGATTCGCATGTCAGTAAGCGCAATTCCCGATTGACGTGGCCCATGGCATCGATTCGAGCCACAGGTTCCTGTCCCAGATAGCAACCCTTCGTAAAGCTGATCGCCTGTTCGTTCCGCGCGACTTCCTGCGGCAAATTTTCGTCGCTGATGTCGATCCCGTACAGCGGCGTACCGGCCTCAATGCGCAACGCCTCGAACGCCTCCCAACCGGCTGGTGTCGCACCTCGGCTGGTCAACTCTTCCCAGACTGCCGACAGATTCCCGGATTCCACCGTCATTAAAAACCCGGGGGAGCCGAACAGATCGACGCGGTGAAGTTGAATCGGCACGCCGGACAGCTCTCCTTTAACGGACGCAAACGGTAGCAACTCGTTGACGCCAAGATTCGAAGATTCCAACAATTCGGCGGCGCCGGAACCGGCGAGAAAAAACTCGCCAAATTCCGATGTACGGTCATGCAACGCGACATCTTCGGTGATGATGTATCGATCGAGATGGGCGATTATTGCTTCCTGAACATTCGGCACGCTATTCAGCCAAATGGAATCTTCCGCGTCGAAGACGAAGAAATGCGCCAGCACTTTTCCTTTCGCATTGAGTGCAAAAGCCTCGCATCCTTGGCCGGGTTCCAATTTGAGGATTTCGTTTGTGCAAAAGTTATGCAGAAACTTCTTGCGGTCTTCTCCGGTGATTTGGATCAATGAACGCCCGGTGAGATCGAATAAGGCAACCTCATTCAGCGCCACCAGATACTCCGCACGCGGATCTCCATAGTTGACCGCGGTCGATTGACCGAATGAGTCTTCGGCAAACCGCGCCCCTTGAGATTCTTGTATCTCCTGCAAATCGTGCATTGGTGTAAGAGTTTCTCCCGGGTCGAGCGTCGACGGCGGAATCCCAATCTTCGGCTAAAAGGCTACAGATTGAATTCCGTCAATCGGCGAACCGCCGTTGCCGCAATTGGTCGAGCGTCACAGCAGCGACGATGATGATTCCCAAAATAATATCCTGAACCGGATTCTTCAGCCCCAACTGTGTGCATCCGCTTGTGATAACGGCCATGATCGCGGCCCCGGTCAACGTGCCCAGCACCGACCCGCGGCCACCACTCAGGCTGCCTCCCCCAATAACGACCGCTGCAATGATGTTTAATTCCAAACCGATCCCAGATGTCGGATTGCCAACCGACAAACGAGAAAATTGGTAAAGGCCCGCAATCCCGACGAAAAAACCGGCCAGGGTGTAAACTGCAATTTTGTTCCACCGCACATTGATACCGCACAATCGAGCTGTCGTTTCGTTGGAACCCAATGCGAAGACGTACCGGCCGAACACTGTGTAACGCAATACGGCCGCAAGCAGCAGGGCAAGCACAAGCGTGAGCCATACACCGATCGGCAGGCCGGCCCACAGCGCTTTTCCGCGTATGCTCAAGAAATCTCCCAACCATTCCGGAACTTGGGTCTCTCGATCAGGACGCACGGTCGTTTCGCTGGCAATTTGTTTCGAAACGCCCAAATACAAGCGCATCGTACCCAGCGTGACAATAAAGGGCACAACACGCAGATAGCTGATGAGGAAACCGTTAACGAACCCGCATAAACAGCCGGCACCAATGCCCAAAGCCAACGCCAGCGTCGGCGAATAGCGGCTGGTTGAGGCCGCGATTTTGGTAACCCGTTTCAATTCTTCCTGCTGAGCTGCAATCCCTTTCTCCAGCGTGTCGCGTTCTTCCATCGCTTCGGTCGTATCGGAATCGGTCGCTTCTTTGCGATCGATTTCGCGCGTCACACGGTCAAGCTTCTCTTGTAGCTCTTCGATTTCGCTTTCGACACCTTGAACGTTGTTTCCGGCAACAACGAGGACAGCCACATCTTCTTTGAGTGACCATGCCAACACCGTTGCGCACAACGCTAAGGCCGTGCCCGCCGAAAGGTCGATGCCGCCGGCAATAATGATGACGGTCATTCCCAGCGCCGCAACGGCGACCGTCGCCGTTTGTGCGGAAATGGTTCGAAAGTTGCGCACTGTCATGAAGGCTCCGCCGTCGTCCTGCATGGAATCGGCGACAGCGAAAAACAACACCACGATTCCCAGCGCAAGAAACGGTCCTAACGCAGTCCCCAATAGGCGCGTGACGTACGCATGTTTCGCAAGTCGGGGCGTATCTTCGGTCGGCTTTGGTTGAGCACCACTCATTAATCTTCGCTACCAATCGCGACTGTCAAAACTTCTTCTTCGGTCCAATCGGCAACCGGCCGAATTTCACGCAGTTGCCCGCGAGACATCACACCCACCCGATCACAAACCGCTAACAGCTCCGTCAAATACGAGCTGACAAAAATAATGGCTTTGCCCTCAGCCGCCAATTCGCCCATCAATCGATAGATTTCGGCTTTCGTTCCGACATCGATACCGCGGGTCGGTTCGTCCAACAGCAACACATCCGCCTGCTGATGCAACACGCGAGCCAACGCCACCTTTTGCTGATTCCCGCCAGAAAGCTCGTCGACGTTTTGCTCGGGGCCGATCGCCTTGATGTTAAGTTTCTCCATCCAATCAGAAACCGACTTCGTGCGACGACGCAAATTCAGCCAGCCGAATCGGCTATAGCGCGACAGGCTACTGTACGTCGTGTTATCGGCAATGGAACGCGTTTGTGCCAGCCCCTCGTCCTTTCGATCTTCAGAAACGAAACCCAAACCAGCCCGAATGCGCGCGCTGGGCATTGGTGCCGGATGGACCTTTTCGACCTGAACCTTTCCACTACTAACAGGATCGAGCGCAAACAGGCAACGCAGCAATTCGGTCCGTCCTGCTCCTACCAATCCGGCAATCCCGAGAATCTCGCCGCGCCGTAGTTCGAATGATACGTCACGGGGAATTCGGCGGCCGTTCAATCCGTCCAACTTCAACAGCACATCGCCGGGCTGATGCGGAACAACGGGAAACAACTCTTCCACACTGCGTCCCACCATAAGACCAACGATTTCCTGATCCTTCGATTTGTCGAGGTCGCCTTCACCCACCGAATGGCCGTCGCGCAGTACCGAATAACAGTCGCAGACTTCCCGTACTTCTTCCAAAAAGTGACTGATATAAACCACACCAATTCCCGAGTCCTTTAGCCGGCGAATCACTTGGAAGAGCCGCTCGACATCGTGTTGGGTTAATGAACTGGTCGGTTCATCAAATACAATGACCTTCGCGTCGTTGACTAACGCGCGGGCGATTTCCACAAGTTGTTGCAGCCCAATCGAAAGTGACTGCAAAGGAGTGTCCGGCCGCAGGTCGGGATGCCCCAATCGATCGAGAACTTCCCGGACTTTGCGGCGCTGCGTTGTCCGGTCGAGGAGACCCAAGCGGCGGACCTCTTGTCCCAGCATGATATTGTCTTCAACGGTGAGATCCGGAGCCAGATTCAACTCCTGGTAAATCATGCTGACGCCCGCCAAGCGAGCAGCATTCGGGCCGTCGGGCGCGTATCGGTGCCCCTCCAATGTCATTTCGCCGGCGTCCGGCTGATGCGCCCCGCTGAGCACTTTCATCAATGTGCTTTTACCGGCTCCATTCTCGCCGATCAGCGATAGGACGCGGCCCGACTCGACGGTCAGAGAAACATCTTTTAGCGCCTGGGTGGCTCCAAAGCGTTTCGAAATTCCCCACATCTGTAGTAATGGAGCAGGCATCACATCTCAGTCTTCGAACTGCTCCGGATTTAGCAGCGTCTTCATCTCGTCGGTGTTCATGTTTTCGGGAGTGGCGATGTACTCTCCCGTGCCGATTCTTTTTTCCAGCGAGTTCCCTTCAAGATGCTGGACCATCGCCATGACCGCCTCGTAGCCCATTGTAACGGGATCCTGCAGTACGATCCCGTGAACTGTTCCATCCGCCAGGCCTTTGACTAACGGGGCATTGGGATCGAACGCGACGAACTTGACTTTTCCGGCAAGTTCTGTTTCCTCGAGCGCGCCGAGAACTCCTGTCGCGTTCGGTTCGCATACGGCGAAAATTCCGTCGACTTCGTCCTTGAATTTTTCCAACAACTGTGTCGCCTTATCGAGAGACGATTCAGGAGTGGTCCCGCCATACTCATCCGTTGTCAGAAACTCGATTTGCGGGAAATCCTTTCTCAGAGTTTCCAAAAAACCCTCTTCGCGCTGGGTCGTGCTTTCGCTGCCCGGCGTATAACGCATGAGAATAACCTGGCCTTTTCCTTCCAGTAACTCACCCATACGACGTGCAGCTAATGCCCCGCCGTTATAGTTCTTTGTTGCAACGTACGTCACGATGTTTGATTCGTCGTCCAGCCCGCTATCAAACACCACAACGGGAACACCCTCTTCCTTGGCCTCCTCGACATACGGAACCAACGCTTGCGAATCGAGCGGCGCTAAACAAATCCCATCGACGCCCTTTGTAATGAAGTCCTGCACGACGGCAATTTGACCGTCGCGATCGCTTTCCTGGAGCGGCCCTTTCCACAGGACCTCGACATTGCCAAGCTCCTCGGCGGCATTCTGGGCCCCGGCATGAACCGACTTCCAGAATTCGTGCGTCGTCCCCTTGGGAATAACAGCGATTTGATATTGCTTATCGCCACCAGAACCACCCGCCGAACCACTGCCGTTGTCACTCGACTTTGAACAGCCCAGGCTCACGCACAGCGCTGTCATGAAAAGGAAACGTGACCGCATCATGTTGACTCCTGTTGGTGATTCGTTGAGAGTAGCTCCGTTTTTGCCGTGCGCACAATTGTATGCGTTGTGCCAATGGATCGACCGGAATTGATTGTCAATTGCCTTGTCCCGCTTGTTTCTTCCGATTAGCCCGCCGCCCGGCCTTCTTTTGGCTGCCAGCTGAGTCTTGTTCGCGTCTATCAATTGCGTCATCGATTTGCTTCTGAACGACTGCGAGGTAGCCTGCGTAGTATTCACTGATCCCGGGGGATTGGCGCTGTTGATTGACTGCCGATTGTAGTCCGTCCAACTGTTCCGGAGTCGACTTCCGAATCACCGATTCCAACACGGCCAAGCCAATGGCTGGATCTTCCGGGACGGCGCCTTGGTCGGCCGTTTCGTCGATCCAGCGGTCCAATTCGCTCCGCAATTGCCGCAGCGCAGCCTGATGCCGCGGATCGTCGGATTCGGCCAGATTCTGAATCTCATACGGGTCATCAGCAATCAAATACAATTCCTCAGCCGGTCGTGTCATATCGAACAACCGATCCTGAACAGCATCAAGCTTTCCCGCTTCATGCAATTGCCGCATTAATGCGATCATCGGATAGCTACGTTCCTTGTAGAGGTTGAGATTTAGGAACGGTCGCTCCGGCATGAAATTGCGTATGTAGCGGTACTGCTGATTTCGCACCGTGCGGATGCGGAAGGTCGTCATGTCGCATCGGTCGCGGCTGGCGAAAGCAAACTCGCGGTCCGGTTCAGAATTGGGACCGAGGAAAACTCGGCCCTGCATTTTCTCTGGCTTCTCGATACCGGCCAAATCGAGCGTGGTCGCAGTGATATCAATCGACGCAATCAGTCGATCGTCGACGGTACCGGGATGAAAACTCTCCGGCTGACCAACGTCTGGCGGAAAGTACGCGATGAGCGGAACTCGCAATCCGGAATCGTAACACCACTGTTTGCCGCGGACATGCGCCCGTCCATGATCGCCGAACATAAAGATGATCGTATTGTCGTCGAGCCCATCTTCAGCGAGAGCAGCGAGTACGTCTCCGATCAGGCCGTCGACTTCGGTAATCTCGTCAAGGTATTGGGCCCAGTCCTGCCGAACCAGCGGATGATCGGGGTAGTACGGCGGAACAACGACCTTATCAGGATCGGCCTTCTTCGGAGCCCCCCAACCTCGATGCGACTGGCTGAAGTTGACTTGTGCATAAAACGGTTGGCGGTCCTTCAATTCTTCCCAACGACTGCCCTGAAACGGTGGTCGATCGATGGCGAAATCCCAATCGACTTTCCCGCGGCCGAAAGCCTTCCCGTTGCGCGTGCGCACGTTTGCCGTAAAGTATCCCGCGTCTTCCAACCAATGTGTCACCGGTTGTACACCGTCGGGCAATGACTGCTTGTAATCATCGCTCGTTCGATGCTGGTGGGCACCAATCGTTGTCGGATACATCCCCGTGCAGAATCCCGATCGACTCGTGGAGCACACAGGCGTCACCGTAAATGCCTGGGAATACCGTACCCCCCGCTCAGCCAGGTCATCCAATACCGGCGTCCAAACCTGTTCTGTTCCGTAACAGGCCAGTTCCGGCCCCATATCTTCGGTAATAATCCACAAAATGTTCGGTCGTTCTTCAGCCGCCTGGATCGATGCGATGGCCGTTCCCAGCGACATGACAGCTACGAATATTGCAGAGTTCGACACCGATCGGTTCATTGGGGATTCCTGCGATGTTGGAATGACGCAAGGCCGAAGAAGGAAAGAGGGGCACAGCCGTACCACTATTGAACAACGCTTGACCGTCGCTCGCAAGTCGCCCGTCGAATCGTCGGGATGGCTTGGTCGTAAACTGCGACGGATAGAAAGCCTTTCCTGGCAACGCTCCTAAAGTGCACGGACTTTGACGCGTTCAGGTGGAGAATCATCCACTTCGATCGGATTTCGCAACGGTTTGCCAAATCCGGGCGCAGAGATCTCGAAAACATCACCTGATTCGGCCTTAATGCCGGCAGAAAAGCTCAACGTCGCTGTTCCAAAGTAATGACAATGCACGTCACCGGGTCGGCGGAATCCCGCATATTTGAATTGGTGATGTTCCAAATTCGCGATCGTGTACGACATGTTTTCTTCGCCGGTCAGAAACTCGTCCGACCAAATCTCTTCTTCGCCGCGTACAATTCTCACTCGGCCGCGTATATCAGTCGGTAGTTCGCCAATCAATAACTCCGGCCCGAATGAGCAAGTCCGCAGTTTCGAATGCGCGAGGTAAAGATAGTTTTGCCGCTCCATCACGTGGTCGGAAAACTCATTACCCAGTGCAAAACCGACTCGTAGTACGGAACCGTCATCGGCAATCACGTATAGGCCGACCAACTCGGCTTCCTCTCCGCCGTCCAATGCATAAGCCGGCACCGACAACGAATGCTCCGGCGGAACGATGCAATGGCCGCTCCCCTTATAAAACCACTCCGGCTGCACACTAATTTCGTCGCCCGCCGGCTTCCCCCCGTCGACGCCCCATTGAAACAACTTCATGGAATCAGTAACCGGCGTCTCCGATTCGCTTTCAGCATCGCTGTGCATGCTATCGCGGGCTTTTGCGCTGCCCAAATGCGTCAAACCAGTACCTGTAACGTGACAATGCGCAGGGTCGGGATGATCCAATGGCGGCAGCAACAATCTGCGGTCCACGAGCGTGCCGTAGTCAGCCATTTGATCGTTGGCACGCTGTTGCACCACATCCGCGAGCTCACAATTCAAGCGGCCGGCTTCCAATGCCAGTTCGTAAACACTGGTGGCATTATCCAGCATTTGGAGGGCGCTGCCTTCCCTGTCCACCAACCCGACGTGGCGAACTCCCGATTCCGAAGCGAATTGGACAAGTCTCATGGCGCGAATCGATTCCCAGAATCAACGACGCAAAAAACGTCCTGAGTCCGGGACGGGCCTGTTACCAGCTCAACATTCACAAATTGTGCCGGCGCATGAAAGGGACTCAGGACCCATTGCCGGAACGGTTACAGCGTAATCTGCAACATCGCACACCACGAGTCTGAAAGTCGGCTTTCGACGATCAACTTGGAAAATCATTCTGAGAATCGGCGTGATCTTAAAACTACTCTTCCTCTTCCTCGGTTTCAGCACCGGAATTGATCACGCGTTCGATCTCCGCGGCGGACATTCCCAGTTGTACCATTTGGCTCTTCAACTGGGCGTCTAATTCGGCCTTGCGTGTCCGGAACCAGTAGTGGGCCAACACGGAAGTCACACCTGGCACAACGACAATCAACACGACCGCCGACCAAAAAATGAATGTGGTGTTGTTTAGGAAACTTTCCATCGGAGTTTCTCCGGCCATTCTTTTCAGCGCGAAGGCAAAATACATCGCACCGCGTGCCATGCTGGTAGTCGCTATTCGCTCCAACTACGGGGATCTTACCAGGTTTTTTTGCGATTTCTAAAAATGATGGAACATCAGAGTTCCCAAGAGGGGTCGCGGACAAACGCAATCGATGGCGCAGAGAGCTGAGAGCTGCCAAAAATCAGCTTTCCGGCCGTTTCTAATGGTTCACGATATAAAACGGGCTCGACCATGCCATATGCCCGTCTTCCTGAACAACTTTGACGTACAGCGGATTGTCGCCGGAGTTCAACTGCGATCGACGAATCGAATACTGAAAATCGATATCACGAACACCGCCCGCCGGCGGAAGTCGATATACCGAAATTCGCTTTCCTAATCCGCCGCAGGAATAAGTCCTACCGGAGATGCCCAGTCGCTCAATGTCTACGCGAAACTTCTTCTGTAAACATTCGACTTCGAGTTGCCCTTTGGCAGCGTGGCTCAAATCCAAGATGAGCCCGGCGATCCCCCCGGTCGTAATCGATTCCCATCGCAATTCCCGCCGATTGTGTTGGCGACAGGTTTTCTCCACATTATGAAAGTTGACCTTCGTGAAACCTTGGAGTCCGTTACGGAACAGTTTCAAGCGCCCGTCCCAAACAACCTGCCGGCCGCGACCGCGAACTTCTGCCCCTTCCCACAGTAGTTTCAACCGGTTCGTCAAATCATCAGCGCCATACGGGCGAATAGTTTTCAGAACGCGCATCGCATTGCGAATCTCAATACGCTCAATCGGTGCAGTCCCGTTCACGCACACCGAAAGGTTCCAAGTCGAATCATCTCCGCAGTCGACAATCGACCCCATGTCGATGTCGTCATTTAATCTCACATCTAAACCGATGCGCGCTCCGGTCGTGCCGTAGACACGTCGCTCTCGATACGCCTGCCAGATATGCTTGCGATCCAGCTTTTCGGCGAGAACACACGTGAGACCACCGTAACTGCCAAAACTGCTGGCCCCCGGTGCACTGGCACCGGGCCGTCCCTTATGCCCGTCGGAATTGGCAACGATGCCGATTCGGTATCCCAATCGAAAGGCATCTTCCAGCATCCACTCAAACGTGCCCCAGGCAGAATGCACCTCGACAACGGGCTCGAGATCGGCATCGTGGCGGGCCAGGTCCGCATACCGACCGCCGACATGCGGAATCAACATCGCATCGGGCTTGCTGTTGGAAAGATTGCGGAATAGATCTTCGACGCTGTCGCTGCAACGATCGACAGACTCTTCGGGCGTAACCAACGCACGGCTGCTACGCGAAACCCATCCCCCTTCCGATTGGAAAAAGACGTTTCTGTCGCCGCCTAACCCGGTGTTGCCGCTCCATTCCCAACCGGGAAACGTCACGAAGTGCCCCGGCTTGTAGTACGAGCGGGTCGTGCGTTCGATGCGTTTCCAAAACTCGTCGGTGATCTGAAAGTCGTTTCCCTGATGACCAGTGATATCCAAGAATCCGTAATCACGGGCGAACGTGAAGTATTCTTCGATCGAGTTGGTGCCGATCGTTTCTTCGCTTTGTCCGTGAATATCGGCCCAATATCGGCCACGTGGCGGTTCGGCGGTGACAACAATCGGATTTGTTTCTGTCGTCAGGCCGGTCTTGCGGTCGGATACATTCAGGCGGTGGATGCCAATTTCACTGAGTCGCCGATTACGGACCGTTTTTGGCCGGCCCACCGGGTTGCCCCAGGCATCTTCCACGCGATACCGGATGTCAAACGGTTGATTAGTCGCTACCGCACTCGGAGCGACAGCCACAAGTCTGTCCGGCAGCCCCGGTTTGACACGGAATTCGGGCGACTTGGGCAGTTGCTCGTATTCGTAAGTCGCATAGCGATCGACGAGGACGCGCAACTCAAACGTTGGCTCCACGAATGTCTGCATTCGCCAGCCGGGCGATCCGTGTGAAATATCCCCCAACACCAGTCGAATGGTATCGCCCGACCGGAGAAACCCCTGCAACACTTTGAGATGAATCGTCCTGCCCCAAGGGCGCACGTTATCTTTAACGTCATATCGAAGTTGCAGTCGCGCTCCATTCGACGCAACGGCGGTGGCGTAGTTGGGCGCGACCGGGTCTTCAAATTGTGGAATTCCGCAGTCGGTGGCATAGCGCATTACGATCTTCAACGAGCCGGTATCGT
>JANQRQ010000350.1 GCA_028284485.1 Planctomycetaceae bacterium
CAAATACCGTGAACGGTACGTCATAGAACTGTCAGCCACATCGAGAATTGCCTCGAGAACCGGACGCTCGTCGGGCGAGACTTCTGAAAGCGTATTCCGCACCAGGCCGATTGTATGCAGCGAACGCTCCAGGCGCCGTCCGATCTCGAGAAATGCCCACGCTTGCGTTCGGGTCATACTTTCCGTCGCGAGTCCACTAAAAGCGGACAAGTCGATAATGATTTGATTCAGCAAAGCCAATAATTCACTCGAATCCGATGTCGGCAAAGGACCCGAGGGATGAAATTCCTGGTCGATTCGGTGCAGGATCCGCCAACTATCTACCGATATCCAATCGCGAACCAGCGATGCAACACGGTGCATCGCGGATAGCGTACTTCGCAGGCTTCGTGGCTCATTCTTGTCAAACGCGGCCGTCGGCAATGCCGATTCAATCGTCGGAAGCTGTTCTTTGATACCGTCGATGGCAAACCCAGGATCAATCCCCCCTTGCCCCGCCAACCCGCGAAGTAAGACGGGCAATTCCGGAACGCTCGAGGAGAGCGCTTCGCCGGTCATCCGCGCCAGGATGGTCCGCAGCAATCGAACAGCACCCTCCGCCCGCTCAATGTATCGTCCCAACCAAAACAAATTGTCAGCAACTCGACTCGGTAGCTCCGCACCACCACGACGCAGAACGACGGCTTCTCCCGGCGGCGGCAATAGCGTAACTGGAGGCACAGGTTTATCGGATAGGATCCAAACATCTTTGCTGCGCTCGCCGGCCGCAATGGATACATCCAGCAATCCTGACGAAAACGACGCACGAGCCAACCCCCCTGGCATGACGAAATACGACTGCTCATCGGCCGCCAGATAGGCTCGAATTCCGATATGCCACGGCTGCAAATAACCTTTGCCCCAGACCGGCGCAGCCGAACGAGCGACCTGTTCCTGTGCAACGAAGTCGGTCGGCCTCGATTCAATCGCTTGCACGAGTTTATCGGTTGTCTGTCGACCGACACGGTCACCGACGATATCTTCCTGCCACGCCCGCCGGAATGCCGGCTTCACCACAACCTGATCCAGATTCTTGATAACGTATTGTCGGACATCCGGATTTCCACACCACCAAGTTGCGACCGATGGGAGCAAAAGCTCCTCACCCAACAATTCTTGGCAGAGGATCGGCAAAAACGCCATAAACAACGGTGACTCCACCAGACCACTACCTAACGCGTTGGCAATGACGACGTGGCCATTGCGAGCGGCTTGCAACAGGCCGGGAACACCCAGGGGAGACTTGTCGCGTAATTCGAGCGGGTCGCAGTCTTCGTCATGCAGTCGCCTCAAAATGACATCGACGCGCCGTAATCCACCGAGGGTTTTGAGCATGACCGCGTCGCTCCGCACCGAAAGGTCGCCCCCCTCCACAAGCGTGTAGCCGAGATACCGAGCGAGGTAGGCATCTTCGAAGTAACTAGGGCTACTCGGACCTTGGCTGAGCAAAACAATGCGAGGGTTCTCCCGTCGGCCCGGAGCGAGTCGCCGCAACGTTTGCTGCAGCGCAATGAAAAACGGTGCCAATCGTTCAACCCGCCGTTCATGGATGATGCCTGGCAACATTCGTGAAATGACCAGACGGTTTTCCAAAGCGTAGCCGGCCCCCGCGGGAGCTTCGGTACGATCGGCAACGACCCACCAGCGACCATCGGGGGAACGGGCCAAATCGGCAGCGTACAACTGCAGGTAGCAATTCCCAGGCGCTTGTTGGCCATGAAATGGCAGCCAAAAACCGGGATTCCCAAATAGGCATTCCGCTGGCAGTAAGTTTCGCCTGATGAGTTCCTGCGGGCCGTATAAGTCAGCCAAAATCAAATTCAGGAGCCGGGCCCGCTGAACAAGCCCCTGGGATACTTGCCGCCACTCGTCTCCCGATACTAGGTGTGGTAACGGATCCAACTCCCAAGGACGGGATCGTGGCTTGGACTCGCCATAGGCCTCGAACGTGATCCCACTTTCGTGAATCAAGCGTTGGGACTGTTCCCAACGCCGGAGAAATTCTGCTCGGCCCAGAGATTCAATATCCGACAGGAATTCCTGCCAATGAGGACGCGCTGCAGCCCCATCAACAAAAACCTCGTCGTAGAAACCCTCCGGCGAGGAATAGCCATCCATCAGGCGGCTTTGATCCGGCTGGTCGGTCGTCGTCGTTGAACTCATTCGCAATCAAAAGAAGGGTTAAACTCAAGGTGTGAAACGACTATCAGAATACCGAACTACCGGGGGGAATGAATAGATCGGCCCAAAGAGAATCCTCAGTCGCACAACAAAGCCACAGCGAGCCGGTAAAACACGGACTTCAATGGATCGACCGGGCTTTTCACGGCTGACGGCTCACGAACCACACCGACGCCAGGACTTGCCCTTGATTCCGTACGGTCTCTGGGATACACCACCCTTGCCACGCAAGCCGATTCCGAATACGAATGAACTATCTGCGATGTCGACTGCTCGAATCTCAATCGAGGAATCGTGAGCTTTCGCGACCGGACATCGGTTGACAGGTATTGAATATGCGTGCCAAGCCACTGCGTCTAAAAGTGTCGAATCGACTGCGGCAATTTTTCGGAATTCAGCCGGCGGCCGCACTACGCCGACGCACAGCTGTTGGAGCAAGCCGTCTCGAAGTTCTAGAAGAACGGCTCATGCTGACCGGCATCACGATCACCTTCGACTATTCGCGCGATACCGGTAATTTTTTCACACAGACTCATAGGGACGTCTTAGAAGCCGCCGCCGATATCCTTTCCTCGAGTCTCACAGATACGCTCGACGCGATCGTGCCTGGCGGCAGCAATACCTGGACGGCGAAGTTTACCAATCCCACAACCGGATCGAACGACTCGGTCGCCGGCCTGGTCGTGCCGGCCGATACGCTCATTATTTATGTCGGAGCACGGTCGTTGGGCGCTTCGCTGGCTGTGGCAGGTCCCGGTGGGTTCAGCGCCAGCGGAACGACGGCCTGGTTGGATACGGTCAAAGCCCGTGGTGAGACGGGAGCCCTTTCTTCGCCCGCCAGCGACTTCGGCCCGTGGGGAGGCCAATTGTCGTTTAATACAGCAACGCCTTGGCACGTAAGTCTCACGACTAATGGACTTGAATCTCACGAGTCAGACTTCTTTTCGGTGGCAATCCACGAAATGGCGCACGTGCTGGGATTCGGCATCTCCGATTCCTGGGACGCTCGCGTGTCCGGCAGCAATTTTATCGGCGCTGCATCTGTTGCTGTATACGGCGGCAATGTTCCCATCAGCCCTGCAAAGACTCACTGGGCCGAAGGGACAATGTACAATGGCGTCGAAGCGTCCATGGATCCTTCTCTGACGAACGGCACGCGCAGATCTTTCGGCGACCTCGATTTTGCAGGATTGGACGATATTGGATGGGCGGTCGACTACAACGCAGTGTCAACTCCCGATGCCCCCACACTTATTAATCCGGGGATTGGGGAATCAACGACAGACACAACCCCCGGGTTTACTTGGTCGTCTGTCACTGGTGGCGTCGAGTACGATTTGTGGGTCAACGATGTGACCGATGGAACAAGCGGCGTGATTCGCGAAATGACGCTCACATCAACATTCTTCACGCCGACAACCGCACTTACACCTGGGCATTCGTATTTGTGGACCGTTCACACCACCGATGTCGCTGGCGACGACAGCCCCTGGGCCTCGCATCGTCGGTTTTCAATTCGCGTTGGTACTCCAAACATCATCGCCCCGACCCCCAGCACGATGACCACGGATGTCACACCGACTTTCAGTTGGACAGCCAGTTTCGGAGCCGTGAAATACGACATTTGGGTCAACGACCTCACCGATGGAACGAGCGGCGTCATTCGCGATATGGAAGTCTCCAGTACATCGTTTACACCAACAACAGCGTTGACGCCCGGTCATCGGTATTTGTGGACCGTACGGGGAATCGGCGCGAACGGCAAACCGGGAACCTGGGCAGCGCATCGAACATTTTCGATCACTGTCGGCAAGCCTGAATTGGTGGCGCCCGCGTCAGCCGGCAGTACTCTCGACACAACGCCGACGTTTTCTTGGACCGCGGTGACCGGTGCAACCCTATATGACATTTGGGTGAATGATCTTACCGATGGAACAAACGGTGTCATTCGAGATATGGCAGTCGCCGGCACGTCGTTCACCCCCGCGACACCACTGACACCCGGCCATACTTATTTGTGGACGGTGCGTGCCATCGGCGCCAACGGTAAGCCCGGAATGTGGGGAACTCACCGTACGTTCACAATTAAAGTTGGCCGAGTAAAACTCTCCGCACCTGCTGCCAATGGAACAACCAGTTCCTTGAATCCCACTTTCTCTTGGCTGGCTGTCGACGGTGCAGCGAAGTATGACTTGTGGGTCAACGACCTTACCGACGGAACGAGTGGAGTCATCCGTGAGCCAACGCTGACCTCGACATCATTCACACCGACTGTCCCGTTGATCGCCGGACACACATACATTTGGACGGTTCGAGCGCTAGGCGAGAATGGACATGCCGGTGCCTGGGGAGCACATCGCAAGTTCACGATCACCGTCGCGTTCTCAGAGGAAGGATTGAAAGAGCAGGTATCGATTCTCGCCCGACCGACTGATTTTGCAGAACAGGCTGAAGAATCGAAGGCCCCCGCTGACGAACGGCCAATTCCTGACGAGGAAACAAGACTGACTGACGCATTTTTCGCCCACCCCGAGACTGCGATTTCAATGGTCGATCGCCCCAGCAAGAATGCCTCGTCACCTGTTTCGCACAGTCGTCATCGATGACCGACGCTATTGTCGAAGGCAGATGACGTGCGTTCCTCCCGCTACACCACCGATTCCACAGTCTGCGGCATCGGTCCGTCTGGCAATTCAGCACGCAATCGGCACGTGACGCCCGTTTTCCTGCCGGATATCATTGTGTCTGGACGGTATCATACGAGATAATAGTGTTTCACCACGGCCCCGCCTCGACGACGCTGCCAACCCATGTTCCCCACAACCAATTGCGCTATGATTCGACAGTTCAAACAGACTCATTTAGAGACACGCGTTCGTCTATCCGCTCGGGTGCTGTTCGCCGTTGGATTGGCGCTCGGATGTTCCAATCTTTGCGCTGCCGAACCGAATGATGCAGTTCTGCCACCAGTCGACTTCAACCGCGACATTCTCCCTATTCTTTCCGATCGCTGCTTTCATTGTCACGGTCCCGACGAATCGAATCGGGAGTCAGACCTCAGGTTGGATGATCACGAAAGCGTTTTTGCCGATCGTGGCGACTACGAAATCATTGCTCCTCATCGGCCCGATAAAAGCGAGTTGTACCGCCGCATCACTTCGGATGATCCCGATGAACGTATGCCGCCCAAATCCGAGCCTCGACAACTCAATGCACAGGAATCAGCCGCCATCAAACAATGGATCGAAAGCGGCGCCGAATGGACCGGTCATTGGGCCTTTACTCGACCAGTTCGACCGCAAGCACCGCCCGTTCATGCGCGCGAACGCGTCCGCAATCCGATCGATCAATTCATTTTGGCGGAATTGGAAAACCAGGGATTCACGCTTTCTGCCGATGCCGATCGTCGCACGCTAATTCGCCGCGTCACACTTGACCTGACTGGCCTCCCACCAACACCGGTCGAGGTTGAGAACTTCCTGGCCGATCGCCGGCCCGGTGCCTACGAACGTCTCATCGATCGTCTGTTCGCTTCTCATCGCTACGGGGAACATATGGCTGTTCCCTGGCTCGATGCTGCTCGATATGCCGATACCGACGGCTATCAAAATGACCGCTTGCGTTACATGTGGGCATGGCGAGATTGGGTCATCGATGCTCTCAATCGCAATTTGCCCTTCGATCAGTTTACAGTCGAGCAGCTCGCAGGCGACATGCTTCCCGATGCGACACTTTTTCAGCAAATCGCAACTGGGTTTTGCCGCAATCATCGCATCAATTCCGAGGCCGGATCGATTCCTGCCGAATGGCATGTTGAGTATGTCGTCGATCGCGTCGACACGGTCGGCACCATCTGGCTGGGTTTGACGATCGGCTGTGCTCGTTGCCACGACCACAAATACGATCCCGTCTCGCAAAAGGAGTACTACAACCTTTTCGCATTCTTCAATAACGTTCCAGAATGGGGTTTGGGACCCAATAACGGGAACAGCCCCCCGTTTATCAATGTCCCTAAGAACTGGCCGCTAATACCTGCAGCCCAGAACAAGCTCATCCCCCCGAAACCATACAAGTTAAGCACAACGCAAGGCGCGGTTGTCCGCCCCAATCCGGGCGGACCGAATACGGTCATGGTGATGCAGGAGTTGGCGAAGCCGCGCCCCACTTATCGCTTGAACCGCGGGCAATACAATTCGCCGGACAAAAGCGAAGTTCTGCATCCCGCAGTTCCCAATAGCCTGGGAGAGTTGCCGGCCGATTTTCCGCACAATCGGCTCGGCCTGGCGCAATGGTTAACCGATCCCTCAAATCCCTTAACGGCGCGCGTCGTGGTTAATCGCTATTGGCAACAGTTCTTTGGCATCGGCTTGGTACGAACCAGCGAGAATTTCGGCATCCAGGGAGAAGCCCCCTCGCATCCTGAATTGCTCGATTGGATGGCGACGGAGTTTCAACGGATTGGGTGGGACGTCAAAGCCATGCAGCGGCTCATTGTTACGAGCACGACGTACCGGCAGGATTCTTCGGCGTCGGCCAAACTTGTCAGACGAGATCCAGAGAACAGACTGTTGGGGCGTGGCCCCCGCGTTCGCCTGTCTGGAAATGCCATTCGCGATCAGGCCTTGGCTTTAAGCGGATTGTTGGTAGAGGAAATCGGAGGCGTCCCCGTCCGGCCGTATATGCCACCCGGCATCTGGACGTCGATCTCAAACGCCAAATACAAACAAGATCACGGCCCGAATCTTTACCGTCGCAGCCTGTACACCTACTGGCGACGTACGATTCCCCCACCGACATTATTGACGTTCAACGCAGCCGAACGAGAGATTTGTGTTGTGCGCAAGGATTTAACTTCCACACCGCTGCAAGCGCTGACCCTGATGAACAATATCGTGTTTGTCGAAGCGTCACGCAAATTGGCCGAACGAACGATTTTCGAAGGCGGCAAGACCGCAGAAAGTCGGCTCAACTTCATGTTTCGGACTGTGTCGGGCCGATCCCCCGGTGAGAGTGAGCTGCCGACTTTGATGAACGCGTTACAATCTTTCCATGACCGGTATCGCGAGAATCCAAATGACGCCAGACAGCTGTTAGCTGTAGGAGAATCACCCTGGAATGGAAACTTGGCAGCGCCGGAAGTTGCTGCGTACGCCATGCTCGCCTCGGCGCTAATGAATCTCGATGAAGTCATCACCAAGGAATAGCCCGTACGAAGACACCATCAAACGATGTTGAAACAACGCCACTTGTGTCCGGTCGACGAGACAGTCCTATGAACTTGAACCTCGAACAAAAACTGCAAATCAACCGCCGCCAACTGTTTGGCCGCACGAGCACGGGCATTGGAACGCTGGCGCTGGCCTCGCTGTTGAATCCCGATTTGTTCGCCAGGAACGAACGGCAGCGTAATGCAATTGGCGGGCTCGAAGATCTGCCGCATTTCACCCCGAAGGCCAAACGGGTGATTTACCTGTTCCAATCGGGTGGACCTTCACAACTTGATCTGTACGACTACAAACCGAAGCTACAAAAACGATTCGGCGAAGAGGTGCCCAAGTCGGTTTACCCCGACGAGCGAAAAACGACCATGTCCTCGGGGCAGGACAAGTTCGCGACTGCACCCAGCCTCTTCAAGTTTCATCCGCGTGGCAATTGCGGAACTTACCTCAGTGAAGTGTTGCCCAACCTCGGAGACGTCGCGGACGAGATTTGCGTCGTAAGGTCGATGTATACCGAGGCGATCAATCACGATCCCGCAATCACGCTATTCCAAACCGGGGCACAGATTCCTGGCCGCCCGAGTATCGGTGCTTGGATGAGTTACGGCCTAGGTTCCGAGAATGGCAATCTCCCCGCCTTTGTAGCCATGAGTTCCAACGGATCAGGCAAAGGCGGGCAGCCGCTATACGATCGACTTTGGGGCAGCGGATTTCTTCCCGCACAATATCAGGGGGTCAAATTCCGCAACCAAGGGGATCCCGTTCTCGACATCTCCAACCCGAAGGGAGTCGATAATGAAACTCGTAGGCGAATGCTCGACGTCGTTCGGGAGCTGAATCAACTCAAGCATGCTGAATCGCGCGATCCTGCCATTGAAGCTCGAATCGCGCAATACGAACTGGCGTATCGCATGCAGACGTCTGTCCCCGATTTGGTCGACATCTCCAGCGAACCCGAGCACACCTTCAAGATGTACGGCAATGACGCAAAAAAACCGGGATCGTACGCCTACAACTGTTTAATCGCGCGAAAGCTCGCCGAAAGCGGCGTCCGCTTTATCCAGTTGTTCCACCGCGGCTGGGACCAGCACGGCAACTTGCCCAAACAATTGCGGGCACAAGCCCGCGATACCGACCAAGCATCGGCGGCTTTAATTCGCGACCTCAAGCAGCGCGGCATGCTCGATGAGACCCTTATCGTTTGGGGCGGCGAATTCGGACGCACCGTCTATTCCCAAGGCGGCCTGACCAAGGAAAACTACGGTCGCGACCACCATCCCAGTTGTATGAGCATTTGGCTCGCCGGCGGAGGCATTAAGGGGGGGCTTAGTTACGGCGAAACCGATGACTACAGCGTCAACGCCGTCGTCGACCGCGTGCATGTGCACGATTTGCAGGCCACGATACTGCACCTGATGGGAATCGACCACGAGCGATTGACCTACAAGTATCAAGGCCGGCATTTCCGTCTGACCGATGTGCATGGCAACGTTGTTCAGCCAATTCTGGCCTAATGGGCCTCGTACAATGGAACCAGAGTTGAACTCCCCGTCGCGGGACTTCAAGCTGCACGCGAACTGACCGGCAACCGGATGACGATCTTTTCAGTTGCCGAAGCCGGATGGGATGGAGGACCTCGTGATGGGCCGCACAATACGGAGATTTCCACTGGTTCTGCTTTTGGCTGTAACTCCGTCATTCGTTGCGCGAGCGGACGAAGCCGGTCGTTATTTCCCTTCGCCCGATTCCAATGGCGGTTGGCGTATTCCACGCGATTCGGATCACGCACGGGAAGTCGCCAGCATCAACCTGGACCAGCTTGACGAAGCCCTAACGATTGCAGCGGCAAGCACCAAAAACGGCGGTCTGCTAATCGCTCGCAACGGTTGGCTCGTATACGAAAAGTACTTTGGAAAGGGTCAGCGAGAAGCCACCCCGAATCTGGCTTCCTGCGGAAAGAGTATTACCAGCATCGCTGTCGGCATTCTCATCTCGCAGCGACCCGACCTTTTCCCGGAAGGGCTCGACCAGAGAATCTACTCACCGACCTATTTGCCGCCGATGGCATTCCCACTCTCCGACCCGCGCAAGAAAGAGATCAAGCTGGGGCACCTGCTCTCGATGTCGGCCGGTATTCGTGGAAACAATCCTGCCTACGTGAAGCAGCAGCCAACAACGATCGAACCGGCCGGTCCGGACGGCTGGCAGGGGTTGGTCGACGAAATCGTACTCAGCAGGCGCGACGGCGAATCTCGCGGTGCACCGGTCACCACCAAAACGTTATGGTGCTCCCCAGGAGAGGGTTATTCCTACGCCACAGGATCGATCCACATCGCCTCGATCGTCCTCCGCCATGTCTCCGGTCAGGAGTTGGAAGACTACGTGCGGAAGAACCTCGCCCAACCATTGGGCTGGGGCCGTTGGGGTTACGGGTACAAGTATGCAGAGGATGTCACTCACACACCAGGTGGTGGGGGCATCGCGCTGCGTGCAACCGACATGCTACGTTTCGGTTACCTCTTGCTAAACGAAGGTCGCTGGAACGACCGACAAATCGTCCCTGCCGAATACGTGCAACATTGCTCAAGTGAATCGCGATTCAACCCCCATTTTCCATACAGCCTCCAGTTTAAGGTCAACTCCACAGGGCTCATTGCTGATTTGCCCGGCGATGCCTACTGGAAATCGGGTTCGGGAGGCCATGTACTGTACGTCGTGCCCTCGCTCGACCTTGTGGTATGGAAGCTCGGCGGACGTGACGGCCAATACTCAACTCGCGATACCGGTCTCCCCATGCCGAAACCGCTTGAACCAACGGACGATCGCTCCGACTGGAAGGCCACCGTCGATGCCGACACGGCACTGGCAGACGTTCTTAAGAAAGTGATCGCAGCCATCGAATAGTAGTTGGGCTTCTTACCACACACGACATTACGGCCGACCAGCACGATTGAATGTCAGCCGTTCTCCCTAACTCTACTTGGCGACCTGCTCCGCTTCTCGAAACGCCCGAAGCAAATTCTCGCCCAGGATCTTGCGAATTTCTTCATCAGTATAACCCCGGTCCAACAGCGCCTGGGTGACATACGGATAGGTTGAAACATCCTCTAATTGCGCCGGCAACATCGTCACGCCGTCATAGTCCGACCCCAAACCCACATGATCGACGCCGGCGACGTTGGCAATCTGGTCAATGTGATCGATGAGATGGTGGATCGTCCCGGGATCGCGAGCATTTTCGCGTTTCCATTCACGATAGGCTTTGTCGAATTCCGCGTCGTTGGGATACTTCTCGCGTAGTTCTCGCCTCACCTGAAACATGTTCTGCGTCGCTTCTGCCGATTCAGGAACGATGAATCCTGAAAAGTAATTGACCATGATGACTCCGCCATTGGCCGTGACTAATTTCAGCACATCGTCCGGCACGTTTCGGGGATGCTTCGCCACCGTATAGGCCGATGAGTGGGATGCAATAATCGGTGCCCGGCTGACGCGCAGGGCGTCCTTCATGGTGCCAACCGAGACATGGGAAATATCGATGAGCATTCCCAGGTCGTTCATTTCCCGCACAACCTCTTCACCGAACGGCGACAAGCCGCCGTGTTGCTCCTTGTCGGTTGCCGAGTCGGCCCAATCAAGAGTATCGGAGTGCGTCAGCGTCATGTAGCGGGCCCCCATGCCGTGGAACATTCGCAGCAATGCCAACGAGTTCTCGATGGCATGTCCCCCTTCCATGCCGATCATAGACGCGATCTTTCCTGATTTATGAATGCGAACGATGTCGTCGGTATTGAGCGCCAACTCGAATGTGTCGGGGTAGCGATCAATCATCCGATTCACCAGATCGATTTGCTCCATCACGTAGTGAGCCGCCCGTTTTTGGGCTCGCGTCTCGGCCGGCGCGTAGACCGACCAGAACTGCGCTCCCACGCCCCCTTTGATCA
>JANQRQ010000008.1 GCA_028284485.1 Planctomycetaceae bacterium
ATTTGGGACAGCGACGGACATATTGTCACCAACTACCATGTCATCGCGGGCGCCTATTCCGCCGAAGTCAGCCTGGCGGACAATTCTCGGGTCTTTAAAGCTCGACTGGTTGGAGCAGCACCGAACAAAGACCTTGCAGTGCTAAAGATCGATGCCCCGAAACGCTTGCTTCGGCCGATTCGTGTCGGAACATCGGCAGACTTACAGGTCGGACAAAAGGCGTATGCGATCGGAAACCCCTTTGGCCTCGACCATTCCTTCACCACCGGAGTTATCGGCGGCCTCGGCCGCGAATTCCCCTCAGCCAGCGGCCGCCCCATTAAAGACGCCATCCAGACCGATGCAGCCATTAATCCGGGGAACTCCGGCGGTCCGTTGCTCGACAGCGCTGCGCGCCTTATCGGAGTTAACACGGCCATTGCCAGTCTCTCCGGTACTTATGCCGGGATCGGATTTGCTGTCCCCGTCGACGTTGTCAACGAGTATGTCCCGAAACTCATCCGAGACGGGCGTGTCGACCAACCCGGACTGGGCATCATCTTCGAAAGCGTTTCGACAGAAATCGACGGCGTTGTCGGGATTCTCGTGAACGGAGTGACCAGAGACGGCCCAGCTGCGAAGGCCGGTATTCAGCCAAGCCAGGCTGATCGAAGGGGCGGCCGGATCCCCGGCGACCTGGTTGTGGGAATCGACGGAGAACGAGTCGAGAACCCCAAGCAGCTTTACGACGCGCTGGAGGGGAAGCAAATCGGCGACGTCGTTGCGGTCACCGTTCTCCGAAATGGTCAGGAAATCACGCTGAATGTCACGCTCGAACCGCTGGCCCTCATGAATGAATGATGGGGGGCCGTCCTCATTGTGGCGACGTCATTCGGCTCAAACGAGCAACTGCCAGCTTGCCTCTCGGCGTGGCCCGGATTGACCTTTCGCGAAATCGAGGGAATCGCATGGACGGCAATTGGCAAGTTGCTGTAGTATCAACTGCTTGGTAGAATCGAAGTTAGCCCCACGAGTCAGTCCAAACGATCGGCCATTCGAAAACCGTTTTCGGTATCGAATTCGACTGACGGTTTGTTCAGACTCGTCATAACGAATGCTACAGAAGTTGTTTGTGACGTTTCCGTCTATCCTTCGTCTCACAAGATCCTGGTTGATTCATGCCCAGCAAAGAGCCACCTACGGTTACAACGGAAAAAGGGGTAACTGTCATCTCACTCGGGTCCGACTACGAGAATCTCGACGAATGGGATTTGGATCCCGTCCGAAAAGCCATCCTCGATGCAACCAAGGACCCGGATCCACCGTTCGTGTTGATCGACCTTTCGAAGGTCAAGTTTTTCGCCTCGTCTTTTATCGAACTGCTGTTTCGTGTGTGGAACCGGATGAAAACCTTAGATGGTGGACGATTTGCCATCTGCGGACTGACGCCTTACTGCGCCGAAATCCTCGAGGTGACTCATCTGAATCAACTCTGGGAAATCCACGACACGAAAGAAGAAGCGATCGACTCTCTTCTGAGCAAGTGAATCGTTCGATTTCAACCTGGAACTCCGCTGGCGTTGTCGCACTGGCGGTTGCTTGGCTCTCGTAGTCGCCTACGGTTCGCTTGGTTCTCCCCAGGGAAAAGCCCCTGGGATGATGTTTGCTCTCACCTTCGATTCGCTGCCTGCGAGTTGCATTGCCGGCGATTTCCTCTATTGCTGCGCGCTATTGCTAGAGCGTCTCCAGGTTTGATTGAGCGACGACCGAGTTGTATTCGATGCAATTCACAGTATACCAGCCGCTACAGAGAAACGAGACAGCGTCTCGTCGATGACATGTTCGCGACGGCAACCGCATGCGACTGCTTTGTTGCAGCGTATTGCTCTGACTAGAGGCTGCGACAATCGCGTTCTGTTCTTGGATAGCTGTTTCCCACGAGCGAGAAACGCCCACGAAAGAAGTAAACTGCTATAGATCAATGCTTATCTTTTCAAGCAGAGAGCGGCGGGATCAGGCGGTCGACTCATGACGGCCCGTCCTGCAAGTCGCGTTCAATCGGAACGTGGCCATTCCGAGATTCGCTCATAAAGCACTATCGCGGGCGCCCGTTAAACTCTGAGTGGCCGGTCGGAGCAACGCACTCAACAACCTCCGAATCGTCGATCCGAAACGTCACTTGCTCATTCTCAATATCGACAACAACCAGCAGTTGATTCCCGATCTGAACAACATCGCCGACACTGAGTTCCAATTCGCGTTCTTGCACACGAACCTCCGAAAATACAGGAAATCGCTCTCGCGATTGAGCTTTATTTTTAGTCGATCGGGGACTATAGCAATTGTTGAAATACGTCGCAAATCGAATTGCCGACAACTACTATTCATACGTTTCGTTCCGACCAGCAATTGCGAAAAACAAAGGCAAAAAGAGCATGGATCCTCTTCGCTTTCATCCAATCATCAAACAAATTCGATGGGGTGGCCGCCAATTGGGGACACGCCTCGGCAAACCAATCGGTCCCGATGCAAACTACGCCGAGTCATGGGAAATCTGTGACCATGGAGTCGACCAAAGCGTCGTCGCAACAGGCCCATGGAAAGGCTGGAATCTTGAAGATTTGGTCAAGCAGAAGGCAGACGACTTGTTTGGTCCAGCGAAATCGCGAAAGCAGTTCCCGTTGCTGATTAAGTTTCTCGATTGTCAGGATCGGCTCTCCGTCCAAGTCCATCCGAACGACGAACAAGCTCGCCAGGCTGACCCGACGGAAAACGGCAAATCAGAGGCCTGGGTCATTCTCGATGCGCAGGCTGACTCCAGGATTTACGCGGGTCTAAAGGCCGGCATCGATCGGACGAAGTTCGAGGAATCGATCGCCGAAAACCGCATCAAAGATTGTCTGCACGAGTTCCCGGCTCGCCGTGGCGATACGGTTTACATCCCCGCGGGGACTGTTCACGCCATCGGTGAGGGCATTCTGCTGACGGAAGTGCAACAGTCAAGCGATCTCACCTATCGTCTGTACGACTGGGGACGATTGGGGGCAGATGGCCAACCGCGCGAATTACACATCGCCCAAGCGTTGGAGTGCATCGACTTCGAGCGTGGCCCGGTCGAGCCGGTGATCCCCACAGAAACACAGGCCGATGGGCATTTGATCGAATCGCTCGTCGAATGCCAATACTTTACGATGCGTCGCCGCACATCGACCAAGTCATTCGAGATCCCAACCGGCGATGGATTCCGTGTCGTCATCGTCTTGGAAGGCTGCGGAACTCTTACCTGCAACGACAATCGCGATTCCCTCAAAACAGGGGACACCGTATTGATTCCATCCAGCTGTCCCCAGGCACGATTCGATGCCGACGAGCAACTCGTCCTACTCGAAGCCGCTCTTCCCTGAAGATTATCTCACCAATCCGCGGCGACCACATGTGCGATTGATTCTGCGTTTGCACGAACCGACAGTTCCGCTGCCGCACCCATAAAGATCGACCGCCAGACGCTCCGACACGAAGGACTCGACTGTTTCCGTCCGATGAGGCGAGCGGTCGCGTCGCGCAGTGAACATCTCATTTCGGCGATCAGCGACTAAAGTGGGGTCATCAGATCTCGTTCTTTTTCGAACAGTTCCAAGACGGTGATGAGTTGCTCGCGAATATCTTTCAAACGCCCTTCGTCCTGAATCTTCATTCCTTCAATATCGGTGACATAAAACACATCCACGACCTGATCGAGATGCGTTGAAATCTTGGCCACCTCGACGGACAACTCCAGTCGAAACAGGGTGCGAAGAATGGTGTAAAGCAGCCCCGATTCATCGTGTGCGAATACATCGATAATCGTGCAACGATCAGAGGTGTCGTTATCCAAAACGACGCGCATCGGCAAATCCGAAATCGGTCCAGTTGTCTGTTTGGAATCGAATCGCCGATGTCGTTGGAACAAGTCTTGCACGGTCTGCGATTCCATCAGGACCGACTGAATTCCTCGCGTGATCTCATCGACTCGTTCCCGCGGAAGTTTGTGCGGATAGTCACGATCCACAACGCGGAATGAATCGATGATGATGCCGGCTGAGTTCGTTGTGATTTGCGCCGAAATAATCTCCAGATGTTTCGCCGTCAGCACACCCGCAATTCGATGGCAACATCCCTTGGAGTGCATTTGGTCTGTGATGATTCGATATTCGGTTGTTTGCGTTTCGTCGTCGAAGTCGGCCTGTACGATAATCTGTCCAGGCTCGAGTTGTTTGAGTGTCTGCAAGTCCTCGACAATTCGCTCAACGGGCGTGGCGATCAAGTATTGCGGCGTCAATGCATCGATCTGCTTTTCGGCCCATTTTTGAGTCTCGCCCTCTGCCTCGGCGGCATCGGAGGACACAAAGTGAGTCACAACTTCGGATTTCACCGTGTTCAAACGGTGTTCCAGGCGAAAGACCGGATGCTGACCGCTTAAGGTCATCATGGTCAGGTCAAACAATTCCGACAGCAAATCCGCCTTCCATTCCGTCCAGACTCCTGCACCGACAGCCTTCAAGTCCGATGCCGTCAACGCATACAGCATGCGCAGCGTTTCCGGACTGCCAACGTCACGTGCAAATCGGAATAGCACCTCGGGATCGGAAATATCTCTTCGAAAAGCAAGATGGGACATCTGCAAATGTTTGTGCACGAGGAAGATCAAAGTTTCCGATTGCACGTCATTGAGTTGAAGTTGACTGGCAACGTCTGCCGCAATTCGTTTCCCGACCTCGCTGTGGTCCTCTTCATACCCTTTGCCAACGTCGTGAAGTAGCAAGGCCAAATGCAGGATATCTTTATTGTGAATATCTCGGTAAGCGGCCCCAACCGGTCCCTCGTCATGTTCCAACTCGGCAGCGGCCTCAACGGCACGTAGCGTATGCTCATCGACCGTAAAGCTATGGTATTGATTGAACTGCAATAATGCGCGCGTGTGTGCGAACTGAGGGATCAACAACTCCAGCACACCGGTGTCATACATAATTCGCAGCAACGAGCCTAAATTCCCACGCGTACCAAGGACCGTCAGAAATGGCTTTGCCAGCTCCGGCGTATAGCAGAAACTGTTTTCCGCCATGGCTTGCTTGATGCGTTCGATCAGCAAAGGGGCCGGATTGACACCATACAACGCCGCCGTTTGAAACACGCGTACAATCGATTCGATGTCCTGCACGTACGAATCCCGCTGTCGCGATACAACGTCCAGTTCCTGATCGTTCATTCGAAAGATGCGATCGACGCGACGTGAAGCCAACGATTGCCATAAACGACCCCGTGCCGATGTGGGGTTGTTCAGCGACAAGAATCGCTTGGTCAAATCGGCCACCACCATGCTGTGACGAAAATACTGCTGCATAAATCGCTCGACAGAACTTTGCCCCGTAGTCGAATCGACCTTTCGCGATTCGGCAATCCGGAGTTGCTCGGCACGAGTCAAAACGTCCTGTGGTTTGCCCGCGTGCAGATGCATATCGATACGAAGATGTGTCAGGAATTCATGTGCGGCAACCAGCCGGCGGGCATCGTCCGGCCCCAAGAGCTGATGCAATCGCAATGAATTGATGTCACTGGCTCCGACCGTGGCAAATCCGACCCAGCGAATCAATTGGATATCCCGCAAGCCGCCCATCGAGCGTTTGATGTCGGGTTCCAACTGCTGAACGGTGGCATTGTGTTGAGATTGCTCGGCCTGGCGGGCTGTAACGCACTCGGAAATGAATGCCCGCCGTTGACCACGAACCAATCGACGGTAGAAACTTCGTCGCAGACGTTGGCACATGGCTTCGCTGCCCCACAGATGGCGGGCGTCGACCAGCGCAGTGGCAAAATGCGCATCTTCCTGTGCCATCCGAATCGCTTCGGGAACGGTCTGAATGCTGTGCCCCAACTTGATACCGGCATCCCAACAATCGCGAACAAATTGCGAGACGCTGCGCTGAAACTCAGACTCGGCCTGTTTGTGGTAGACAAATAACAGATCAACGTCGGAGTAGGGGGACATTTCGGCTCGCCCCGTGCCCCCGATCGCAATCACCGCCGCCGAATGGGCGAGCCGCTCTCGTTCCTGAGGTGCGGCTGCCCCAACCGCCTCATGAAACAAGTCGAGAATCAGATGTTCAACGCCTTCGGAAATCACAGCGGCAATTTGCATGCCCATAGTCCCGCGGGAAAGCAAATCTCCCGCGCGACGACGAATCTCCTCTAAGCGAGTGCGGTACGAGGCCGCTTCCTCGCTGGAAAACGGTTTCGGCGTTGGAACATCCGACATCGAGTAACAAAACCTGTCAGAGTGCGGTATCACCCGCCTCGCCAGTACGAATTCGAATCATCTCTTCCAAATCGGTGACGAAAATCTTCCCGTCGCCAATTTGTCCCGTCCTTGCGGTACGCAAAATCGTATCGATGACGTCTTTCGCCTGTTCATCCGACACGACGACTTCCATTTTCGCCTTGGGGAGGAAGTCGACGGTGTATTCAGCACCACGGTATTGTTCTTTGTGCCCCTTTTGGCGTCCAAATCCGCGGACTTCCGAAACGGTCATTCCCTGAACGCCCACTTCGGTCAACGCATCCTTGACTTCTTCCAATTTGAAATGACGAATAATCGCTTCAATCTTTTTCATGATTCCATTTCCTTTCTGGCACATCCGAAGGCGAATCTCCAGGCCGGAATTCGCCCCCTTTTAGGTACTGTGATGACACTGCGACGATTTCGCAACGCCAACGAACAAACTCAAACCACCGACTCGGAGGATTCCCCCGTGCGAACACGAATCGCTGCGTCTAATTGGGAGATCACAACCACACCGTCGCCGACTTTTCCCGTACGACACGATTGAAGTAATGCATCGACGACCTCCAACTTGTGCGCCGCGGATACAACAATCTCCAGTTTGATACGCGGCAGAAAATCAACCGCATACTCCAATCCTCGATACGATTCACTGTGTCCTTGTTGATGGCCGAAACCACGCACTTCGGAAACCGTCATCCCCTGGATGCCAAGGGCGTTCAAAGCCATTTTGGCATCGTCGAGCTTATGGTTTCGAATGATGGCTTCGATCTTAAACATCGATAAATCCTGTCAATTGCGATGGCACAACAGACTCGGCGATCGCACTGTTTCCGAATCTTGCCGTCGGGCGGCCCGATATTGCCCGCCATTCTTAGTTCGGTTCAATCATTGGAAATAAGTTCCGTCACAACTTGATTCTTCCTGACTGCCCCTATGAATAAGAAAATCGCGTGCCAATTCCCGACAAACCTGCTGAGGTTGGCTTATCCGATGTCTCAGTAAGAACTTCGGTTTCGAGGCCCTTTTGCCATCGGAACACGCATAGCCGGTTTGGTGTCACACAGCGCAGAATTCACCCAGCGCGCTTGGCTCGTTGCAGACCGCGAAAGTCATCGATCCGCTGGTCGCTTCGAATTCTTTTTGACCACACGACAAATCAAATGACTTAACGTACGGGAGAGGGTGCTCGCCAAGCACGACAAAACCCTTTGACACGAAACCACTTCCAGCGTTTGCCCCAGACCGATCGCTTTCTTTATCGAAGGGCGAAATGGCGTGCGCGCGGCATCGTACGAAATCGAGCGGGTATTTCGACGGTTCCTAATCCAAACAACACCGCTGTCACAACGTTGCGACGCGAGTCACAAAAATGTGACACGGTTTCAGCGAATTCGTGAATCGATCAGTCGGGCGGCGATCGGCCATCGCGAAACTCGGCACCGTCGATCTGGTGATTCTTCATCAACCGGTACAATGTGCCACGCGGGATCTCCGCCTCTTCGGCTGCGGATTTCACATTCCCACGATGCCGCTCTAAAAGTGACCGAATGTATTCCTGCTCAAAGCGAGCGACATGCTCCTCGCGTGCCTGAAAGAATCCCTGATTGCTGTTCACCGACTTCTGCCCCGCGGCAGCGATAACCTCGTCCGGCAAGTCGTCGACGCCAATCATTCGCGACTCCGTCAACGCCATGCCTCGTCGAATCACGTTTTGCAACTGCCGGATGTTGCCGGGCCAGTCGTACTGACGCAAAACCTGATAGGCTTCCGGCGAGACGACCGTCCCGGGGCGCCCCATTTCTCGGCTGTATCGATCGGCGAAGTGTTCAGACAACAGCCCCAAGTCATCGCCTCGCTCTCGCAAGGGGGGTAGATCGATTTGCACGACGTTGATTCGGTAATACAAATCTTCGCGAAACAACTTCAGACGAACCATCTCGTCGAGATCACGGGCCGTCGCAGCGACGATCCGCACATCAATCGGAATCTCTTCGCGGCCGCCTACGCGGCGCAGCTTGCGCTCTTGTAATACGCGTAGCAGCTTCGCCTGCAAGAGCAGGGGGAGTTCGCCGATTTCGTCCAGAAAGAAAGTGCCCTGATGCGCGGTCTCCATGAGACCCGCGCGACGCGTGTCGGCCCCGGTAAAGGCTCCCTTTTCGTGTCCGAAAAACTCACTTTCGACGAGGTTTTCGGGAATCGCACCACAGTCGACTGGAACGAATGGTTGTTCCCTGCGGTCACTGGCTCGATGAATCGATCGCGCGACCAATTCCTTGCCGGTTCCGGTCTCGCCAATCACGAGCACGTCGACATTGGTCGCCGCCACGCGGGCGATCGACTCATAGACTTTCGTCATTGCCGGGCTGCTTCCGACGAATTCGTCGAATCGCAGCGGTTGCTCATTAGGCATCGACCCAGTGATTCCGATTTCCGCGGCGCTGAGAGCCTTCAAAAACCAGGATGCGCGACGTCAGCCGCGCATCCCGGACAATGATCGTCAGAACCCGTTGAGTTGTGGCATTTCAGGCGCCACAAGTTCGCAGGGACCTGCCCCTATAGGAAGATGTACCCTTCTTCTCCATGCTGGGTCAAATCGAGACCTCGGAGTTCTTCCTCCTGAGTGACACGCAATCCCATGACGGCATCGAGGATCTTCAGGATAATCAGAGTACCAATTGCGGCGATTGCCGCGGCGGCCACAACACTGATCGCCTGATTGACGAACTGACCGACATTTCCTTCGATCAATCCGTTGGCGGTGGCATCGCCCGTGACCGCACTCGTCGCGAAAACGCCAGTGAGTAGGGCACCAATGGTTCCCCCGACGCCGTGGACACCGAAGGCATCTAAGGAGTCGTCGTAACCGAATTTTGTCTTCAAGGTCGTGCAAGCAAAATAGCAACCGTAGCCCGCCGCCAAACCTAAGATAATTCCGGAAATCGGCGTGACAGTTCCTGATGCCGGAGTAATACATACTAATCCAGCGACCGCTCCAGAGCAGGCACCCAAAATACTCGGCTTGCCGCGAGAAACCCATTCGGCCCCCGCCCAGGCAATGACTCCTGCCGCAGCAGCGAGGTGAGTCGCCACAAAGGCATTGGTTGCCGACGCACCCGCGCCAAGCGCACTACCAGCGTTGAAGCCAAACCAGCCAACCCACAACATGGCGGCCCCGATGCAGGTGTATGTAAGGTTATGCGGCGGCATCGGCTCCTGACCGAATCCGAGACGCTTGCCGATGACAAGGCAGCAAATCAGGGCCGATACACCGGAGCTGATATGGACGACCGTTCCGCCAGCGAAGTCAAAGGCTGCGTAGTCACCTGTTAGCAACCAGCCATTATCGGACCAAACCCAATGCGCGATCGGGCAATAGACGAACGTGCCCCACAGGATGGAAAAGACGACCATCGTGCTGAACTTCATCCGTTCAGCGAACGCACCGCAAATCAGCGCGGGGGTAATGATGAAGAACATCATCTGAAACACCATAAACAGCGCTTCCGGAATTGTACCACTCATGGGAACCGTGGCAGTCTTCGTTGCCGCGTCCCAACTCGGAATGACCCCGTTGAGCAAGACCTTATTGAAGCCACCGACGAAGCCACCGAGGATGTCGTCACCGAACGCCAAGCTGTAGCCCCAAAGCGCCCAAACGACCGACATCACTCCCATCAGGAAGACGCACTGCATCATGACGCCCAGAATATTCTTTTTCCGGACCAAACCACCGTAGAATAGTGCCAAACCGGGTGCCGTCATCATGAGCACTAATGCCGAAGACGTAAGCATCCACGCAACGTCTCCGGTATCGAGGGCATCTTCCGATTCCGCCTCGACTGGCGCGGTTTCTTCAGCTTGAACTTCTGGTTCCGCGTCCGCCTCCTGGGCAAAGAGCGGGGTAACGGCCGAACTTAGCGCTACACACAAAGTGAGCGCAAAACAGGTGCATCGTCGCATGGTCTTCTCCTCGAGCGCAAAGGAAAGTCCGAAAAATAAGGGTTTCTAGCCAATTCGACTCGAATCTTTCGAGCGGCACGGCGTATCCAGTTTTGTGGAACTTTGGGGGGAAATCCTCCTTCTTGAGGAGTCCTTGGCTAGGAACCACCGACACCACCTCAATGGTCGTGCTCGATGCCTGTCAGCCTTGGTGGAACTCCTGAAATCAGGTTGATAATCTCAGGAAACGCAATTCCTATGCCAATCACCATTTCCAGTACCGCCCCATGAAGATCTCCGCAGTCCGACCGGTCATCGTTGGTGAGGACCGAAACTTTTTCTTTGTGGTCGTCGAGACCGACGATGGCGTGACCGGCATTGGCGAAGGTGGGGTAACCTGGCGAGAGGATGCGGCCGCGGCGTTCGTCAACAGTTTTGCACCGCTGCTGATTGACCAGGACCCGTTTCGGACGGAGCACCTGTGGCAATCGATGTTTCGCAGTGATTTCTTTCCGGCGGGACGAGTCGGATGTGCCGCGATTAGCGCGATTGACATCGCGCTGTGGGATATCAAAGCCAAATCATTGGATTTGCCGCTCTACCAGCTTTTGGGCGGCATGGTTCGTGACCGCGTCCCCTGTTACGCCCACATTCATGGGGAGACCAGGGAGAATCTGGTTGAGCACGGTCAGCAGATGGTCCAAGAGGGATGGACCTACCTGCGTTTCGACCCGCGATCGGGCAGCGACGACAACGTCTTCGAACCTTCGGCGGCGGTACAACTCTGCATCGATGATTTTGCTGCCCTGCGAGAGTCGCTCGGTGACAAAGTCGAGCTGATTGTCGATGTGCACACTCGGCTGAATCCATCGGACGCCGTCACGCTCAGCCGAGGTTTGGAACAATATCGCCCGTTTTTTGTGGAAGACCCGCTGCGATGCGAAAACACCGATTCTTATCGCAATCTTCGTCGGCACACGGCCGCACCCATCGCAGCAGGCGAACAATTCGCGACCAAGTGGGAGATGCGACAGCTCATTGAGGAAGACCTCATCGACTTTGCACGTATCGACCTGTGCATAATCGGCGGCATCACCGAAGCGCTAAAGGTAACCGGCTGGTGCGAAACGCACCACATTCGCATGGCGTTCCACAACCCATTGGGGCCGGTCGCCACCGCGGCCTGTCTGCATCTCGACCTGGCATGCGCAAACTTCGGCGTGCAGGAACTAGCCCGTCCACCAGGGACCATCTTGCCAGAACTGTTTCCCAAACAAGTCACCCTTGAGCAGGGAAACCTGATGCCACCCGACCAGCCTGGACTTGGAATTGAGTTCGACGAATCCGCGGCAAACCGATATCCTCCTGTCGCGGGCGGAGGTTCTCCTCGATTCGTCCGGGACGATGGATCGTTCACGAACTGGTAAGGTCAGGTTCCAAACCATGGTCACGCTGTTTTCGGACCTGCCAATTCATTGGGTGTTGCTGACATCTTTCTTAGTCGGCTGCGTGGTCGGTCGGTTGGCAGCGAATTGGGCATCTCATTGCCTCAACGGAAAACGGTTTCGTCCTGGCGCTCTCTGTGATCAATGCAAGAACGCTACGCCGGCGTGGACGACAATCCCAGTTTGCGGAACGATGCTGTCTCGAGGATCCTGCCCCAGTTGCGGTCACCGGCGGAGTCCATCGTTGCTCGGGATTGAATTGGGGACCGGAATTCTGTTCGCGGTCTACATTCTGGCGGTTGTCTCGTACGAGGCGCAGGCGACGAGCGAAGTCCGACCTGACGACCTATGGCGTTACGGACGAATCGTCAGCCACCTGTTATTGATTTCGCTGTTGGTCGCAGCCACGGTGACAGACTTGATCGACTATGTCATCCCGGACCAGGTCACGCTGACGGGAATCGCGATTGGGTTGGGCATCGCTGTCGTCTCAGGCGACACACAGATTATTCACTTGTGGGTCGACTGGAATCAGGAAAGAGAAGGATTGCAGGGTGCTTATATTCCGGAATGGATTAAAGATCATCGCCATCTTCACGGGCTGGCGTGGAGCCTCGCGGGAATCGTCACCGGCGGCGGACTGACTTGGCTCGCCCGTTTGATTTCCTCAGTGATTCTCGGACAAGAAGCCCTTGGCTTCGGCGACGTCACCTTGATGGCAATGATCGGTGCGTTTCTTGGTTGGCAGCCAACATTGTTTGTATTCCTGTTGGCGCCATTCTGCGGGATGGTTGTTGGTGCTGCTGTCAAACTTCTTACGAATCGCTCGTTTATCCCTTACGGTCCGTTCTTAAGCTTTTCCGCATTTGTTGTGCTTTGCACGTGGAGATGGATTTGGATGTGGGAATCTGAGGGCAACTTGTCGGTTCGACACTTATTCGGCGACCCGGTTGGCTTGGGAATTCTAACCGGAATCGCTGTCGGCGGTACGGTGGCATTGCTGGGGCTAATTCGTCTGTACCGCATCATTCCCGGCAAACAGCGCGACGGTGAGGCCGAGTGAATTCCCACGCTTCATAATGGGACCGGGGCGTGCGCAAACGATCTGTCAATTCACACGGCAGTCATTGCCGTCAGACCATGTCGAGCTTCTGATGGCGCCGTCGTGGTCGCCGTAAGCAATTGTCGCAGGTCCCGTAGACTTCAAGCCGATGGGAACTCATTCGAAAGTTGTGCTCGTCAGCGATCTCGTCGAGCAACTTCGATATCGCCTTGTTATGAAACTCAATCAGATCGCCGCATTTCTGGCAAATCAGGTGATCATGTTGGGGATAACCGTAGTCGTGCTCGTAAACATCGCCATGTTCGCCACGCGCAACCTTGCGCAGCAACCCAGCCTCTTCCAACGAGCTGAGGGTTCGATAAACGGTCGAACGACTGACTCGCTGTGCATCGTCTCTGCGCGTCACGCGAGCCACGAGTTGGTCGGGTTCGAAATGCTCGTGTGACGAAAAGACTTCGTTGACGATGATTTCCCGCTCGCGAGTCAGGCGCATTCCCTTGGTCGCTAAGAACTCGCGAAACTTCTCGATCGGCGAAACTGATACACGAACCGACGTAAGTTCAGGCACTATTTTCCCCCAACCGAATCACCACCGACGTCATTCATCGAGATCGAGATCAGAAATCATGCGAGACAGAGCCGCTTCCAGCTTCTCAGGTGTTTCGTAAACGCCGGCTTCAATATCGGCCTTGATTTGGGCCAAGCGTTCTGCACGTAACTCGCCTGATTGAGACAATTTATCCATCATCATGCCGGCAGCGGAGATTTCGACCTTATCGTCGGTCGATATCGGTTTTGATTCTCCCGATTGCCCAACGTCGGCTTGAGGCCGTGCGGGGTTAACAGGGTAAGCTCCTTGAACAGGACCTGGGCCGTTCACTTCCATGTCGGCACTCCTTGCACTCCGATGGGTTAAGTCAGAGAGTGACAGATTGTCCCGCTCTCTGGTAACGACATGGATATCATCATACCGGAAAACCGGAAAACGCTTCAACTCTCTGTTTTCGGGGAGGTTCATTGGCGCAACCACCTTCATTTTCGGAAGTAACAATGAGCGTCGAACGAAATCCCTCTCGAACGGTCGGAAGTTCTTGTGGAAACAGCCGCCGGTTCGAACGTCATTGTCACGCCGGGTGGTCGCGTCTGCGACATCGGAGACCACACAAAATCTGTCGTCGGGGCGTAATTGCCCCCACTAAGGGGTGATATCGACACCGATTGACGCGCGAAACCATGAACCCCCATTCAGTAGCGGTTTTTCCGATGTTTCGGGCGCGCCTGGTCGCATCGTGACGAATTTGACGTAAGATTCGTATCAATGAAAACTTGCGCTACCGGCGGTGCCTCTGCGTGGCAAGGATTTCAGACGCGATGAACCGATCCGCCGAATCGATCCGATGCTGCCAGCGGGAGCTAACCGCGAACATAAGGCCCAGAGGCTGCCCCGACCTTCTCCCCAAACCCCGCCAGGACGCACTCCTTGACGATGGCGGCGGCTTCGAGCACGGTTTCTCGGTCGACGTCGAGGTGCGTACAAGCCCGTAGCCTTTGCGGCCCCGTCGAGTTGATCAGCACGCCTCGCTCCTTCAACATCGCCGACAGTTGACTGGCGTTGCCCAACTCGGGGTCAACCTCGAAGAAGACAAGATTTGTTTCGATTTCGTCCACATCGATGAGAATTCCGGTCTGCTCGGAGATCGATTCGGCAAAGGCGCGCGCATTGTCGTGATCGACCGAAAGCCGCTCGACATGGTTTTCCAACGCATGAATGGCGGCAGCAGCAACCATTCCCGATTGCCGCAAAGCCCCGCCGAACAACTTGCGGGCCCGGCGTGCCTGTGCAATATCCGCCGTCGACCCGACCAGCGCCGAGCCCATCGGGCATCCGAGCCCTTTTGAGAAGCAGATAGAAACCGTATCGAAATTTCTGCAAATGTCCTGAGGAGTGCAACCGGCCGCGGTGACAGCATTGAACAACCTCGCTCCGTCGAGATGTCGCTTTAACCCATGGGTCAGCGCCCAATCACAAACTCGCTCCAACTGCTCAAGCGGGTAGACTCGACCCCCTCCGACATTGGTGCTGTTTTCCAAACAGACGAGTCTGGTCCGACAGAGGTGTTGATTGTCGGCTTTGATCTTGTCTTCCAACTGCGGAAGATCAAGCATGCCGAATCGACCGGGAATTTGTCGGCAAGTAACTCCACTCAAAACGGCGGGGCCGCCGGCCTCGAAATTCGCGATATGGCCGGACTGCTCGATCAATAACTCATCGCCCGGCGAGCAATGGACATGGACCCCCATTTGATTCGATTGTGTCCCCGAGCAAGCAAATACAGCCGCTTCTTTCCCTGTGATTTCGGCAATCAATGCTTCGAGACGATTGACCGTGGGATCCTCGCCTACCATATCGTCGCCGACTTCGGCCGAGGCAATTGCGTCGCGCATCGCCGGCGTCGGTTTCGTGACTGTGTCGCTACGCATATCGATAAATGATTGTGACATTCCACCTATCCCCAAGGCTGCACAAATCGGCAAGCGGTGCACATTGTTTTAAACCATAGAAACGATGACTTGAACTCGAGCCAAGTCTGGAATCGTACGTCTAGAGAGGTTTACTTTTTCTTGTGGGCGTTTCTGACTCGTGGGAGACAGCGATCATAGAACAAAACGCCATTGCCGCGGCCACAAGTCAGCGTAATACGCTGTAGTCTCGACAATATCATGCCGACACCGTACATGCCAACCGAACTGTCGCCGTACCGTCGGTGTCAATCCGTGCGGTCACGCAAAGGCTGCGCCGAGGACACATTGGAAAAAACGCGACGAATGCACCCTATTCTTTACCGGCAGGCCCGCGACCCATACGATAACACCATGCGATTGGATCCGACTTTGCTTTCAACACGATCGATGCATTAGGCACCGATAGCCCTTACGCGAATTGCTTGATATGAATCTTACTGAAATCGATTGTGCGACCGGCGATGCGCTCGCCGTTATCGATGCGTTGCGCCAACGTTTAAGTCCACAGGGGGATATTGTCTCGGAAGCGGGCCGGCAGCGGACTCTCGAGATTTTCGGCGAAGCTCTGTCTCCGCAGCAGGTCGTGGAACGAATCTGCAAGGACGTTCGAGACGACGGAATTGATGCTCTGCTGCATTACACCAAAACGTTAGATCGCAAGGACTTCACAGCAGATGAAATCCGCGTACCGCAAGCCGAGCTGGAACAAGCGCACTCATTGGCAGAACCCTCGTTTCTCGAAACGATTCGCCGAATCCGTGACAATATCGTCGAGTTTCAACGCGCGATACTTAACGAAGACGTATCAGTCATCAAAAAGGACGGCGATCAACGGGTTGAATTGCGTCAGCGTTATCTTCCCTTGGAGCGAGTGGGGATTTGCGTCCCAGGCGGGGCTGCGGCATATCCCTCAACCGTTTTGATGACAGCTGTACCGGCCCAAACAGCCGGCGTGCGTGAAATCGCGGTTGTCGTTCCGCCCACCAAATTTGGAGCATATAACAGGGACCTTTTAGCAACTTGCCATGAATTGGGGATCTCGGAGATTTACCGAATTGGTGGTGCGCAGGCCGTCGCAGCGTTGGCATATGGCGTCGAAGGCATTCGCCGCGTTGACAAAATTGTCGGTCCAGGCAACTTGTTCGTGGCGCTTGCCAAGAAGCTGGTGTATGGCGATGTCGATATCGACAGCAACGCCGGCCCCAGTGAAGTCGTCGTCCTGGCCGACGAATCCGCTCGTGCCGAATTCGTGGCCAGCGATCTCATCTCGCAAGCGGAACATAGCCCGGGATCAGGCGTCCTGATCACTTGGCACCGTCCGCTTATCGAAGCTGTTAAGGGCGAGCTACAGCGGCAACTCGACCGATTGCCGCGAGGCGACCTGGCACGCGAAAGTTTGGAAGAATACGGTGCATTGATTCTGGCCCGCGACTCAGCCGAAGCAACGCGGCTAGCCGATCTTTTCGCACCAGAGCACCTCCACATTTCTGCGTCTGACTCGGAGGCAATCCTCCAAAATGTCCAGAATGCCGGGGCCATTTTTCTGGGCCACCATACGCCAGTTGCCGTCGGCGATTACTTTGCCGGCCCGTCTCATGTCCTTCCGACCGGAGGAACGGCCCGTTTCTCTAACGGCTTATGTGCCAACGACTTTCTAAAGAGATCGTCGGTCATTCACTATAACGACGCGGCATTGACCGCCAGCGCGGCGGACATTCGGCTGCTGGCAGAGAAAGAGGGACTGACGGCCCACAGTGCGAGCGTTGATGTGCGACTCGAGTCGTAAGCATCGCCGAAAACGGCAAGCATCATCCGGTTTGACACCGAATGAAATTCTGTCGGATTCGATCGGCTTTGGAAGTCCGGAATTTTTTGGTCCCGCTGGTTGACAGTGCAGGGGGGCTTGCTATCATTATCTTTCGCGACGCGCGTCTCTCCTTTCACGTTACGGTTTGAGATGAGCGTGCGTTTGTTCTTTGGCAATTTGGTTGGTGGCCCCGACAAATTTATTGAGTCGGC
>JANQRQ010000190.1 GCA_028284485.1 Planctomycetaceae bacterium
CAGGATTGGCTGTATCAGCACAATGCCGATCCGACCATATTTTGCCGAGATGCGTCACAAAGCCGTGAATCTGGACGGTCTGACAACCGCGCATCGATAGCATGGGCGCAGGTCTAGCAGGTCAGCGGCGCAAGAACACCAGCGGCCAATCGATGTTTTTCGACGAAGCGCACCGCATGCCCCTGACCAGCCGATTGAAATGCACCAATCGAGGGTAATGACTGGCGCGTGTGGCGGTTTGCCGGCTTCAGTCGAATCAGTCGGCGACCGGTCACCCAGACCTCTTCGGATTTCTCCTGCGGCTCTTCCTCAGACTCAATGGGAGATTCCGATTCATTGGGGCAATATCGGCCCATTCCCGCAACGGCAGGTGATGCCAACATGAATAGAATAGCAATCACGAACGACACGCTGATGGCGTATTGCCGGCGAATAGACACGGACTCGTCGCAAAAGATCTGCAGGGAAATTTCTGGCATGGGGCAGTCGAATACGAGTCCCAAATATCACAGGGTGCACTCGGGGAATAATGATTTCGCAAATCGAATCGCCATTCCCAATACTGGATCCGTCCAATACATCTGAATTACCGTAGCGACCATAAAATGCGTTGTCAAATCGTTAATGCTGCAATGACGCATGACTTACGTTCATGCGTGGAAAAGAGTTACAAGATCGTTATTCAACTTCCGCACGATCCTGAACAGACCGCGGCAATGGCCCGCGATCCCGCGGCCTCGTTCGGTCGTTACCTTCGACTTTCGAATCTGCAACTTTCAGCATCCGCCGCTCGGCCAATTATTCAAGAACGACTCGGTCGCGACTGCCGCAGGTGTTAACGAACTAGGAAGGAATCGACTCGAAATCAAATCGACCTTTCCGGAATTCTAGCCGTACACACGGCGGCCCGATTAACAAGACGCAGCAGCCACACGACATTCGGGCACGTAAAGGATTCGACTACAGAATTCAGAGTTCGAGCGTTTGTGTTAAGGGGGCTTGTTTTTACAGAGTTGCGACGAACGACTGCAAACGCGAACATACAGCTACTTGTTACCGCAGACTTCAGAACCTGGAGAAACGCCTCCCATGAATGGATCGAAAGTTGAAATCGTTGCCGATCTCCTTTTGTTTTGTGCGTGTTCCACAATGTTGGCCGCAGATGCGGACCCAACGCCGCAACAAGCGAACGAAGACAATGCCGACAGTAATGAGACCCCACGTTCGGCCGGGCTCTATCCTGGTTTTGAAGGATATGGCCGCAAGGTCACGACCGACTCTGCCGAAGCGCAACGCTGGTTCAATCAAGGGATCCAATTGTTGTACGGGTTCAACCACGATGAAGCGATACGCTCGTTCGAGAAAGCGGCCGAGATCGATCCGTCGTGCGCCATGGCCTGGTGGGGAGTTGCCTATGCGCGGGGCCTGCACATCAATAATCCGGCGATGAGTGAAGAACAAAGCAAACTCGCCTACGAAGCCGCGCAAAAAGCGCTCGCCGCGATCGACGATGAGTCGAAAGTCGAGAAGGCGCTCGTTCGGGCCGTCAGCCGACGTTACCGGAAACGTGTCCCAAAAGACCGCTCGAACCTTGACCAGGCCTACGCCGATGCCATGGAAAAAACTTGGCATCGATTCCCTGATGACGCCGACGTCGGTGCCTTGTTCGCCGAATCATTGATGAACCTGCAACCTTGGGATTTGTGGACGGCTCAAGGGAAACCCAAGGGCCGCATTCTGGAGATTCTTGCCGTTCTGGAGCGGACATTGGAGAAAACACCGAAGCACCCTGGCGCCAATCACTTCTATATCCACGCCATCGAGGCTTCCCCATGGCCGGAACGCGGGACGGGGGCGGCCGAACGGCTTCAGGCACTTGTGCCAGGGTCAGGGCATTTGGTTCATATGCCTTCGCATATTTTCATTCGCACCGGTCGTTACGAGGAAGCGGCTGCGGCCAACAAGCGGGCGATCAACGCAGACGAATCGTACTTTCAACTCGCGCCAGCCCCCGACTTTTATAGCTTGTACTTTCTGCACAACGTTCATTTCCTGGCTTACGCCGCCATGATGGAAGGGCAGTACCAAACCGCCATCGACGCTTCGCGCAAGATAGAAAAACAAATCCCAGCGGAGTTTCTTGAGAACTATGTGACCATGGCCGATGGCTTCATGCCCACGTCGCTGCATGTCATGATCCGCTTTGGAAAATGGGAAGGGATTCTCGCCGAGCCGGAACCGCCTGAATGGCGATTGTTCAGCCGAGCCGAGCGACACTTCGCACGTAGTATCGCGCAATCCGCTTTGGGAAAACTCGAGGAAGCCCGCCGCGAGCTGACTCTTCTGGAACAAGTCGCCGGCGAAATGGATGACGAATGGAAGGTCGGCAATAACGCTGCGGCGGATGTCCTGGCTGTGGCCCAAAAAATGGCGGCCGGTGAGCTGGCATTTCGCGAAGGCAAAGCCGATGCCGCGTTTCAACTACTTCGAGAAGCGGTCGTGTTGGAAGAGGCACTCAGCTACGACGAACCGCCGGGTTGGATGCAGCCGGTCCGACATGCCTTGGGGGCGCTGCTGCTGGCGGACGGACGGCACACCGAAGCCGAAGAGGTATATCGTGCCGATTTGGTACGCCATCCCAACAATGCCTGGTCGCTGTTGGGGCTGCAACAATCGTTGGGTCTGCAAGGACGAACCGATGCGGCCCATGCGATGAACGAAGCCGTTGAAGAGGCATGGGCTCGAGCCGATGTCAAACCCGTGGCGAGTTGCTATTGCCATCCCGATGCACTGCTGAATCGTTAGGCCGGACGAAACGATTGACGTCGGACGCACACGCGTCCGGGAGGGGGCTTTGACGACGTTTGGCATCGGCGCTAGTCGCCGTATCGATCGCATTGGAACGCCAAATCAGAAGCGCAGGTTGGCAACCACTTCAACGAATACTAACGTCGTGGCGGCGGAGTCAAATCTCTTGACGGCGGCACGAGATTGACCCGACCTTGCAGAACCTTTTCGCCTGCTTCCAAGCCCTCGACGACCTCGACGAGGGCCTCATTCGAATTCCCTAGCTCAATCGTCCGCTGCTCGAGACCGTTGGCCGTTTGCACAATGCAATAGGTTTGCGTGCCACTCCTGTGAACGGCAGCGACAGGAATAACCAACACGCCTTCCAAGAGGCCGTCGTTGTTTTCTTCCGGTTCCGTCGGCACAGGAATGATCGCCAGGATCGGTTGACGAGCTCGAACAGAAGCCCCTTCCTTGACGAGCCTGCTTTCAATTTTCACAAGCCCGTCAATTGGTGCCAATAGTTGCGTGTTTTCGATCGCTGACTCCAACGACTTTTGTCTTTCCTCGGCATTTTTCAACGCTTGTTCGGCGGCTGCCAAGTCGGCTTTCGCAGCAGTGATCGCATTGTCCGCTTCGAGTTTGGTCCGTTCGAGTTGCAACTCCGCTTGCTTGAATGCGCCGGCCAACTCCTTCATTTGCCGGACATAGGTAAATCCTTCGAGAATCCGCAATTCACCCATCACGATCGCAAGCGCATTCTCGGCTTTTTTGAGATCTGCCGCTGACGAAAGCCCTTTTGCAACGGCTTCTTTGACGGTGGCTCGCGTTAGTTTCGCTTCCTCGACTTTCATATGGAGTGTGCTTTTTTGTTGCGCATACTCTCCTGGCTCATAATTCTCGAAATCCATTTTGGCCAAATCTCGCACGAGCTCACTCGAAGCAATGTCCGATTCAGATTGCGCACGTTGATTGTCGTATCGTCGCGTGGCTTGCTTACGAGTCGCTTTCGCTTGTTCAACTTTGATTCTTGCCAAATTAAGACCGTCCTGCAGATCTCCAGTGTCGAATTGAACAACGACGTCCCCCTTCTTGACGCGAGAGTCCTCTTCAATCAATTGCGTGATCTTTACACGAGACTGTGGATGGGAAGTGAGTCCGGAAGGGCAGGCAACAATTGTACCGCGTTGAGTACCGACAATTGCCAAGTTTCGTCGCTCGACCGGCACGAAAAGGTTGACCGTCCGTTGCCCGATTGAACCTGCCGGGTCACCAGTCGTTGCGGAAGGTTCCTGCAGCAACTTCCGCAAGGCGCGCAGTTCGTTTTCTAAACTGTTAAGTCTGGTCTCCAGCACTTCGCGCCTGGCAGCCGCTGGTGGAGGGCTTGTCAGTCGCCCCGCTGATTGCGCGTCGTCGGCTTGTGATTGAAGTTGCCCATTGGACTGTGCAACAACGACCGGCGACTTAGGTGCGTCCTGCGCCACCGCATCCGGGCGCAACCGCGGAATCACAGCGACAGCGATGATCGCCAGCAGCAGAATCGAACCGAAATTGAGCCGTGTGCGTAACGGACGGTTTTTGTCGAGAATTTTCATAAGGCGTCTCCGATAGGGGCTTGGAAATCGCAGAAAGCTCAAGGGAACAGGGACGTTTGTTGGTTGCCGGTTGACTGTCGCCGCAATCTTCAGAAAGGCAGCACCACATTCCCGCCGTGAAACATCGGCAGACGCCAGCGCCACATCATCACAAACATACTCCCGCTGCCGGTTGATCGTCATATTGGCCAACCACACAGCCGGATTGAAGAAGTGAATCGTCTGAACGAACTTTTGAAAAGCCGTGAACCACAGGTCATATCGCCGAATGTGCACCAACTCGTGCAGGATGACCCAACGTAATTGGTCGGGCGTCAGCATGTCGGCAATGCCAACGGGCAAGACAATCCGAGGTTTCCAGAGCCCGGCAACGGCCGGTGAAGTCAATTCGTCGCTGACGAGCAACGAAACTGACTGACGCACCCCAGCCCGATGACGGAGTTCGTCCAGATTGATGGCGATGTGATATGGTTCGATCGGGATGGCCCGACTCATTACGCGCCACAATCGTCGGTGTAACAAAACTGCCCACGCCAGCAGGGCACTAACGACAATCGCCCAGCCAAGCATCATCCACGCTGCGACAGAAAGTGCCGGGCCATCGGTGTTCGGTTGGACGGCCAAGTCGACTTGTTGACGCAAGTCAGCTTTCGAAGGCAGGGCGTTTGCACCGGCGGTCGCGAAATCTACATCAACGGCCGCTCTGTTTGGATGACCGTTTTCAAAGACCGCTGAGGAGCCAACGGCTGCCTGAACCGGTCCCTCTGTCGGTGATGCTGATTCTTCATTCGGCGAATTTCCAGCCGATATAAAATGCGTCGACGTCGTTTGGACAACAGCGGGCGACTGAACGGCATCCACTGCACCATCGTGCGCAGGCTTCAAGATCTCTCCCACAAACTGCGACGGAGAGAGCGTCTTGTACCAGGCCGGCGCAGGAATCTCCCATGGAATAGCAACACGCACCAAGACTAACAGGAACAAGCAGTAGCCGAATTGGGGTGACACTCGGCGGCGCAACAGCAGCCACACGCCCCACAACACAAGCAGGAGGATCCCCCCGTCGATCAGCCCACCGACCATGTAGCGGGCCCATGCGTCCGCCGTTTGATTGAGCAGTTCCACTGGTAACATGCTCATTCCTCCTCGGGAGCCAATTCGTCGATCAGATTTCGAAGTTCCTGCAGTTCCTCGGGCGACAGGCGGCCTTTCTTGACCATGTATGCCAACAACGGGCCGACGGTGCCGTCGATCGTATGGTCCAGCAACACGTCAGCGGCACCGCGCAACGACTTCAATACGGAATGTGCAGGCCGGTAGAGAAAGCTGTTGCCGATTCGGCTCGTTGTCAGCCATCCTTTTTCGACTAACCGCCGCAAAATCGTTTTCACCGTGCTGGGGGCCCAGCCGAATTCTGTGCCGGCCACCTGGTAAACATCGCGGGCAGCGCTTTCTCCCTGCTGCCAAATCAACTTCATCACCTTCCATTCGGCCGGTGTGAGTGTCTCGGACGAATCAGCGGGCATGCGACCGCTCCTTAAGAATCCATTCATTAGTTTTTTTGCAACGTCGGTTTGGCGACAGCGCCAACCAACCGTCTACAACGATAAACGAATGATTAAAAATGTCAACACACTTTCCTGATCTCGGATCGAAACAGAACACAACCCCTCAAAACCGCGACCGATGTACAAGTCGGGAAAGCCATCTTGCCGCAGCCTTAGAATCGCCCACTCCGACAAGCGTCGTTTCGCCGAATACCCCGGCCTTAGTTCGGCGTTTTCCCGACCGACACCTGTTCAACTTTCCACGACTCGGCCGGGATCGGGCCCGTGACTTTGCGGATTCGAATCGCCACGCCGATTAGCGATACTCTTCATCCTGTGCGGCATATTCGTGACGACTGCTTCCGATTTCGCGCCGTCGCACGGACATGACCAAAATCGATCTTGATTCGAATGCCTCGCCCTGGCACGCTGAAACTTACGAGGGACGCGCTCGATTGCGGGGCAAAATGACGGCTCCAGCGGAGCATACAATTCGCGTCGAGCAGTCACTTCGTTTTATGAAGTTGGCATGAAGCGGCCCGGGCAAATTCTGAGGCCGCTGACCCTAGCCAACTCGAAATCGACTCACTATAACCTGCCATGCGCACTGGGCGCGTAGCCGGCAAATGACGCCGAACAGTACTGTCAGGAGAGACACCATGCACCGAATACACCCGCAACCGATTGTGATGGCTGCTTTGCTGGCGATGGGTGTGTTTGCAGTCAACTGCAGCCCGGTTGAGGCTCAAACGCAGTCGACAACGCAATGTTTCTCGATCGAGTTCTTCTACGATTCGGGCGTCAACGATGCCGCGGAATTGCGGGCCGCATTGGAGCAATTCGCGGACGATCGTGGCGGCCTCATCTTGCACATGCGCGACGTCGGCAGCGATGAATCGGTCCAACAGCGGATCAATTTGATCGCCAACCATTTCAAAATGTCGGAAATTAAACTTCCGGCGCTTTACGGATTGAAGTACGTGGTCGCCGATATCAAATCGGAAGATCAAATGCGATCGCGTTTGCGGGAAATCCTGCGGATGACAGCTTACGTACGTAACGGCTGCCCGCATTGCCGCGATACCAAAGCGTTTCTCGCGAAATACGGTTCACGCTATCCGGCGCTCGAGATCGTCTATAAAGAGGTCATTACGAGTGCCGCTGCCAATCGCGAAATGCAAGACGTGGTACGACGCTATCGGCGTTCTGCCGCCAGCTTGCCTGTGCTCCACTATTGCAACGGGTTAACGATCGGCTTCGACCGGGAATCGACGACTGGTCGAAAGATTCTGCAGGATCTCGACTACTGGTCGCGTGCTTGCAAGTCGCAAAAAAAAAGTTAGCGCAGCGAGCCGGGAATCATCAAAGTAGCGAACCACGCGCGTTCGCAATGACTCTCTTGCAGGGCGAAGCTCCTTTCGAGCATGTGACTTCGCGCAGAACGGCTCGGCAGGAGCCTCGCCAGGCCATTTTGGTCGCCGCTGCCAGTCGATCGGACGATCGAACACCGTTCGACCGCGTGTACGATGTGAGCCACGGTTTACTCGCCGACTATTTCGATTCGAAGGCGGCAGAGTCGAGGTTCCAACCTGCAGTTCAAGATTTGGCGACCTTTGGAGACTCGATCGCACAGAATGATCTTCCGATTCCTGCCGACGACGATGGTGGAGCGCTTCCGCCCCCGTCATCCGGCGATTCGCTGCCTCCGCTCCCTCCTGCGGGAGAAGAGTTGGGGCCGCCACCCGCGGGAGGTGACTTGCCCCCACCACCAGGTGGCGATTTGCCTCCGCCAGGAACCGGCGATGACTTGCCACCCGCCGGCGTCGAAAGCGATGACGCACCACTGCCATTTCCACTTGAAGGCGACGATGAGGAATCTGCAAGCGGTGGCCGACCTTTAAGTGAAAACGAGGTCGATTTGCCGGTCTTTGGCGTGGTGAACGCCCGCGAAATCGGCATGCCGGCTTTCACGATCGCGATCGGATTGGTGGACGGCTTCAATCCCTGTGCCATGTGGGTGCTGCTGTTCTTGTTATCGCTGCTGGTGAACCTCAAAAGTCGAGCAAAGATGTTCGCGATCGCAGGCGTGTTCGTGCTGATTAGCGGAATCGCCTACTTCGCTTTCATGGCGGCCTGGCTGAACGTCTTCCTCTTCATCGGATATCTGCAGTGGGTGCAATATCTGCTGGGCACGTTGTCGGTGATTGTGGGTGCGATTCACATCAAAGATTTCTTTGCATTCAAGAAAGGGGTCTCGCTCTCCATTCCCGAATCGGCGAAACCGGGCATTTACGAACGCACGCGAAGAATCGTCACTGCGGAAACCATGTGGGCAGCACTCGGCGGTGCCATTGTCTTGGCAGTCCTGGTCAATATTATCGAGCTGCTGTGCACGGCGGGTCTCCCTGCGATCTATACGAAGGTACTTACGATGCAGGATTATCCCACATGGAAATACTACGCCTACCTGGGGCTGTACAATCTGGCGTACATGTTCGACGACAGCATTATGGTGATCATCGCCGTTGCAACGCTTGGCAAGCGCAGATTGCAGGAGAAGGAAGGCCGCTGGCTGAAACTGATCAGCGGTTTGCTAATCTTTTCGCTCGGCGTGCTGATGCTGATTAATCCGAACTGGCTCAGCCAGGGGATTTAATCTGTGGCAGTGAACGACGGGCCTCGTGCATGCCAGGGATCGATGAATGACATCGCGCGAAGAAGCGATCGGTATTGAACTAAGTGATCGACTTTGTGCTGTTGCCTTGAGACAATGACATTCCGGCCGATGGTTGATTGCTACCTTATTTCGCCGCGATCGGATTCGATGGTATGTCTATGTCCCCCAATGAACAACGCAACAAGCTGCGACGGTGGTTGTCCGTCGCTTCCGGCCTGGCCGTATTCGGCTTATTGCTCTACCTGTGGGTGGCTCAGTTCGAAAACGCTGCCAAGGGGCGGGCCGAGCACTTGGCGCGGATTGAACAAGTCGGCGGCCAATACCGGACCGAAGCGATCCACGCATCAGAGTGGCGGGATATCCTCAACGCCATTAATGGCAAAGGCTCGTCACGAACGGATGTTGTGACAAATATTTTCCTATTCGATACGCCGGCCGACGACACAATCCTGAACGGAATCGATCGCTTCGAGCATTTGGATAATCTTGACGCAAGCCGTACTCGTGTCGGCGACAGTGGGCTGCAGTTGTTGCGCCGGCTTAATAGGCTGCAAACACTTAGCTTGGGCGACACTCCGATCACCGATGCCGGCCTCATGCACTTAGGCGGTCTTGCATCTCTAAAATCGCTCAACTTGAACGACACCGCGGTGACCGATGACGGTCTCGCCCATCTGCACGAACTCGGCCTGTGGCGCCTCTATCTTGACCGGACGGCAGTCACTGACGCTGGGCTGCTCCATCTCATTGAAATGCCGTTGCAAGATCTCCTCTTACGTGGAACACAAATTACGGATGCAGGGTTGCGACATCTTTCAGGAAACTTCCATCTTCGGACATTATTCCTGTCTGACACAGCCATCACCGACCTTGGACTGGCGGAACTAATACCGCTTCCGCAGTTACGCGCCCTTCAGCTGAGCAATACGCGGGTATCCGATGCTGGAATGGCCCAACTGGCCGGCATAACCAGCCTCACGTCACTATCAATCGATGAGACGGACGTCTCCGATGCTGGTTTGATCCCTCTCAAGCGGCTTCCAGAACTCGCTGCCATAACGATCGGCGGACCGGGTATTACCGAGAATGGACTTGCGGTCTTGGCGGAGTTTCCTGAACTGCGAACGCTGCGAATCGAAGGAAGTGAACTTATAGATACCGGCGTCGCGCACTTGGCCGGCATCAAGAGTTTGACGAGTTTGTCTTTGATAGAAACGCGACATACCCCCGCTGCATTCGATCGACTTGGAAAGCTTACCAACCTCACTTCCTTAACACTGTCGAATACGGGAATGACCGATTCTGATTTGCAGCGTTTGGCGTCGCTAAATCAACTGCAATCGTTATTCATCACCGATGCATCGATTACCGATGACGGTTTAGATGCACTCGACGGTTGGAACGCCCTGAAATACCTCGGTCTGCGTGACGCGAACATCACCGACGTTGGCATTTTGGCAATCGCCCAACTCCCGACACTTGAACGACTGAACCTGAACAATACGCACATCACCGACGAGGGGCTAATATCGCTTGGACAATTGAACGCGTTGAAGTTTCTGGAAGTCCGCGGCACGAACGTAACGCCGGCCGGAGTTCGGCAATTCAAGAGAATTGCGCCATCGTGCGTTGTAATAGCGGACCTTGAATGAGTTTGAGATTGCGATTTCCACCGCCTTGGCCCAACGACTCGCGAATGTGTGCCACTGCTTGCTCGCCAAGCAGTGTTGAAACCTACGGCATCAACTCGAGAATATCGTCGACGAGTGCACTAGCTCCATCCGACCTGACCATACCGCTCGAGGCCATCACTGAGGGTCGCGCTACAACACTGCGATTGATCTGGTGACTGGCTAATCCTTGATTCCCTCGATAAGACACCGGACGCTATCATGCAGACATCGTTTCTATCTGCATGCAACGACAAAGGGCACATCGTGAAAACGACGACACTGCGAATTCTTTGCATCCTCCTGTTGTTAGTCAGTTGTTTGAGCCCCAGCGTATTTGCCGCCGACGCGGCATCGTCGGTCATTACGATCGAGTCGGGGCAGATTCAAGGGGAGCTGCTTGATGCCGATCGCAATCTGCGGGCCTTTCGAGGGATTCCGTTTGCAGCTCCGCCAATTGGTGAGTTGCGTTGGCGACCGCCGCAACCGGCCATCCCATGGGAGGGCGTGCGGGACTGTATCGAGTTCGGAGCGGCGGCACCTCAAAAACCAGAGTCTGCACAACAAAGTGAAGATTGCTTGTTCCTCAACATCTGGAGCTGCCATGCCGGTAACGCCGATGCCAACCGACCGGTAATGGTTTGGATCCATGGCGGGGGACTCAACCGCGGTGCCAGCCACCTTCCGATGTACGACGGAAGCGCGTTCGCGAAGCGAGGTGTCGTCCTGGTGTCGATTAACTATCGGTTAGGGGCCCTGGGATTCCTGGTACATCCCGGGTTGTCGGCCGAGTCGGAGCAGGGCGTGTCGGGGAATTACGGCTTTCTCGATCAAATCGCCGGCCTAAA
>JANQRQ010000077.1 GCA_028284485.1 Planctomycetaceae bacterium
AGTATTATACCGCCGAGCGCGGCACCAAGGTAGCTGCCGTTGTGTGCCCAAAGGTCCGTGAGAAATGCCACGTGTTTTTCGCCAGGGACCCTCTCTGCCATTTCGCCGAAGAGCTGGACCCAGTCGTTCGACGCGGCGATGTAACCGATCAGTCCGGAGAGGGCCGCGAGGATGGCCGTGCACACGAGCAGCACGGCGATCGGCCGGTATAGTGAGCCGACCGTTCTTTTGGGTCGTGATCCCATTCGTGCGACGGTTGCCAGCGGAACACCAAGAATCAGACCAACCCACCAGGTGGCAATGATGCCCCACACAAAACCGAGGAGAGTTGGATCGTCCGAGGTGACTACCAAGACTTGCCGATGTCCGATCGTGAAGTATTCGACACAGATCCGGGCAGTGATTTGGTCGTGGATGATTCCGTAGGTGATGCAGGCGAGGATCGAAAGGACGACAATTGCCAGCCATTGCATCACGGTCACCTACAAAACGCTCAACAAACCGGGGTTTCCCTCGCTGCGCTCAGTCCAACCCCGGCCACCCGACAAAACTCCGATTGAGCGTTTTCTTTTATTCCCAGTTTACTTCAACAATTGTACGCAAGAGAGGATCTGCCCTGGCGTCGAACGACGAGAGTCTTAGGAATCGACCAGCGTGTTTTACGTCTTCCACCATCTTAGCAGTAACAGCCCCTGCAGTTTTGTCTCGGCAGGTGGCGGTGTCAGATAGCTGACAATTATTCCCATCGCAATTGCCGGTATCGTCGTCAGCATTCCGTCCCACCAGGTATTGCTTTTCAAGCCGGCGAAGACTCCCAGCTCATTCAAACCTTCCTGCTCGAGATTGGGAATCCACACTCGAATGACAGCAAACACCGCAAGCCCGGCCGCCAGCCCGCAAACGACGCCGATCGTATTCGCTCGTGGAACAAACATCCCCAACATCAACACGGCCAACAGCAATCCCAACGTTGCTCCGGAAATCGAAAGCAACAGGTCGAACACCGGCGAATCGATCAGCGCGAGCGCCCCGGCCGTCGATGTCGCAATGACACCAAACACCGCCGTCACAATGCGATTAAAGCGAATGCCCAGCTCGCGGCCGTTCAGCCAATCGGTCACCAACGTGGCTGTCATACTGTTGATGCCGGTATCCATACTGCTCATCGCTGCGGCAAACAGACCGGCCAAAATCATACCGGTCATTCCATACCCGCCGGCATAATGCACGACGAAATGCGGCAACAACTGATCCTTTGAACTGCCGGTCGAATAGCTGTCGAATGTGCCAAAATTCGTCTGCTGAAAATAGACGTACAGCGCCGTGCCGACCAGGAAGAATAGTGTGCAGGAAAAGAGTGTGAAGACGCCTTTGAGAATCAGTGATCTCCGCACGTCCCAAACCGATTCGACCGTGATGTATCGCTGATAAGCCCCGTACGACGCCAATTGCGCGCCGAGGTAAACGAAAAATCCGTAGGCGCAGGCGGAGAAGAAATTCCGTTCGGCAAAGCCGCCGTCGGTGCGAAACATTTGAAACTTGTCGGCCGATGTTGCCACGTCGATATAGGTCGCCAGCCCGCCGTCGATGTTGTCGATAATCAAAAACAGCAGGAACAACATGCCGCCGCACAGCGCAAACGCCTGAATCGTGTCGGTCCAAATGACCGCTTTCACGCCACCCGCCGACGTGTAGAGCGTGGCCAGCAACCCGACACCGGCGATGGTCGCCAATGTTTGACTCGTCGATTCGGTTTCGAGTACGACATTGAGAATTCGGGTGACGGCCAACAGCATCGTTCCCATCCAGCCGGCGAGATAAACCATGAAGATCAAACTCGCCATCAGCCGCACGGGACGGGCAAACCGACGTTCGAGGTATTCGTACAGGCTGATGAAACCCAGACTCTTGTAGAACGGAACAAACCAGATGCAGGTGATCGGCACGACCACAAACGGAATGAAAAAGATCGCCAGCAGTTGATGGTAGTTGCCGAATGCTGCTTCAGCGGGAAGCCCGACGAACGAATTGGAACTGAATGTCGCCGCAAACAAGGACAGCCCGACCGGCAGCCAATGCATATGCCGCCCGCCAAAGAAGTAGTCGTCGTTGTTCGCTTGCTGCTTTGAAAAATAGAATCCCAGCCCGACGACGACCAGCAAGTAGCTGATGCAAATGATCCAGTCGATTTCAGAAATGTTTTGCAAGCGTCAACCGCCGATTGGTCGGGGGTTTTGAATTCATTACCTCTGAGGCGCCGTTTGCAACACAAGAATCCTAAAAGCAACTAATTCCGCAGTGTTCGGGCGAGGAACTCGACCCGTGAGCGACGGGACTCGTCGATGTGCTTGACATAAGCGCCGTGGCCTGTGCCATCGTCGTAGCGCTTGTAGGTTACATCTTTTGCGCCGGCGTTACGCAAGGCTTTCACAAACTCGTCGAGGTAGGCAACTGGCGCCTTGTCGTCCGCAGTTCCATGAATGAAATAGAGTGGCGGCACTTCGCCGCTGATGTACGACATGGGCTGGATTATTTTCACATCAAGGCCGGCACCTTTTCCTCGGCGAAATCCGGGCATGATCGGAGTGGAGCTGCAGTGGGCCGACTGCACCATGCTGGAGTATTCCTGGTAAGGACCGTCCCCTTCGAGTCCGGCGGATGGCGGGCAGACGGCCAGCATCAAGGCCAAATGAGCGCCGGCCGAGTTACCGGCCGCGCCAATCCGATTCGGGTCGACGTGATATTCTTCGGCGTGCGCGCGGAGCCAGCGAACAGCACACTTCACGTCCTCGATGCACGCTTTCTTATCGGCGTCGAGCCGGTAATTGACGGAAATGCTTACGAAACCTTTGGTGGCATAACCGAGAACCGAGCCGATTCCCTGCCCACGCTTGTCCCCTTTTGTCCAGCCGCCGCCATGGATGTAGATAATCGCCGGTCGCGGCGAATCGCCTCGTTCTTGCGGCATGGCGAGATCGAGTTTCCAGGCAACATTTCCTTCTCGATAGGCAACGTCGGGGACGACGACAACACCATCGGGAGCCAGCTTCAACAGTTCTTCCGTGGACATCGCGGGTTTGCTCGTCGTTGATTGGCTACGATCGGCATTGGTCGACGGGGTTCGACCATTGTTTGTGGAAGGATTCCGGCCGCGAAGCCGGCGCCGCGCCAATGCTTCGAGTTCACTTCGCTTCAAAAATCCGTCTTTGTCGGCGTCTTGTCGGTCGAATGACGATTTCAGTTGGCCCTCAGCTTCACTTTTGCTGACTTTTCCATCGCGATCCTTATCCATGCGCAACCAGTTGTTTACGAGTCGTGCGGCGCTAGCAGACTCGGAGCGATTCGAGGTTGCAGCAGACTGATCGGTGTCTTGTGCGACGACACACACTGTAAGGAGAAGTGTCACCACGGCAGACGAAAGGGCAGTCTTGCTATTCATGACCAGCTCCGTTTGGGAGTTGAAGTTAGGGGCGTCTCGATTCGACATTCACTGATTCTTCGGACGCTCTTAGATCGTCGTCACTGAGACGCATTGGGAGTGTTCGTTTTCAGATCGCGGGCCATCTCCAGCAGCTGATCGACGATTTTCTCCGAGGCTTGCGGCTCCAAGTAGTTCGTCCCCGGCCAGGTGGAGTAACCCCCGAACGCGAAATGTCGCGGCGTGGGCAGGTAACCCATGTAGCCGTGGTTTAATTGCACCATGAACGTTTGGTCGAAGGGACTCCCCTGCTGGAACGCCTCGCCAATTTCTGTGTACGTTTCGCAGGGTGTCGTACCGATACAAATCTCACCGATGCGCACCACTTGCAAGGGCACTTTGGCCGGCCCCTTGACCTTCGCGAGGATTTGTACACGGCCCGCGTAGCTCAACGAAGAGGTATACTCCTTGGTCGTCGGCCAGCGAGCCGCAATCGGCAGGGCGCCTTCCGACAATCGCGGCGCACGTGCTTCGATCAACTTGGCCCATTCGAGAAGCTCCGGTTCGATGGCACGCCAAGCAAGATCGGCTTCACGAAAGCGAACATCAAGTTCTGCGCGGTCCTTCCAAGTGACATCGGCCAACGCATTCTTCACCCGGCTTGCGAGATCTTCCCCCAACATTCGCGTTCGTTGATAATTTCCCTTCGGGACGTTCGGGCCGCGAAATTTCTCCGAGTTCAGTCCAATGTCGCCGCTTGTGGCATTGGCCATCAATGCAACGAATGGGGGATCCTGCTGCGGCGATGTGAGAATCTGCTTCAGTGTCTCGCAGTACATGCCGAAATAATCGGCCGAAATGTGCCCCGGGCCGGTGTCACCGGCGTAGTGCGCGGAGAAAGCGGAATAAACCGAAATTAAAGTGCCGTCCGGTTCGCGTACGGCAATGAAATAAACATGCGGATCGACCGGGCCGGCCGGCATCGTGTAGTCGCTGTTCGGTGCTGAGGTTTTCCAAACGGAATTCTTGCGACCGAAGTAATCGACCCTTTCCTTGCCTTCCTTGAGATGCCAGCGTCGGCTCGCGAGGTTTTCGCCGGCATCAACCTTGCCGAACGCGACCTCTGCTGGCCGCAACAGGTTGTGAGCGCAGCGCACTCCGTCGGCAATCCGCCGGGCCAAAAACTGTTGATATTCGTCGAGTTCCTGTTCGTTCGTGTAGCGACTCGTGCCAAGGGCATTCCCCGCAGAATGAGTGTGGGTGGCGGAGATCATCACGTTTTCAGGCGGAATACCGATCTCCGCCCCGATCAATCGGCGAGCCTCGATACTCACACTTCGATGAAACCCTAATAGATCGCACACGACGAAGGCCAGCGTCGTTGTGCCGTCATTCAGCACCAGGCACCGCGCATGCAACTCGTCATGGACGTGAGTTGTGGGATAAGGGGCGAAGCTGCCAACCCGTAACGTTCCCAAAGGTGGCGTAATGTTGCTGGTGGCGGCGCCGGCAAGCAGGCCGTTCTCTGCGACAGCTTCGTCGGCCGTTGTCGTTGTTGCCGAACACAATATCGCAAAGGCAACGATGATTGAAAGGAACACAACGTTTCGAGTGCAACGATTGACAATCATGATGCCAGCCTCGTCAAAGGAACAGCCTGGATTGAATTCTCCACGACGTCTGTAACAGTCTGCCTGAGCGTATGGCCGCTCGGCACTCGCTGTGAACAACTCAGCTGAGCGGACCGCATCGGTTGGCTGACAATCACGCGGGGGCCTTCTAGCCGAATACACTATGCAATTGCTGCTGCTCGAGGTCAAGTTGTGAAAAAACCACTTCGCCATGATCCACTTCAGCAAATGCAGTCAATCGCGAAAATTATGTGACACTTTAGAAACGACCGTTTAGAATGCGAGTAACGGCAACGAACCATCCGTCAGAGATGACACGGGAATAAGTCTCATCGCAATGCCGGACCGGTTCAAACGCTAGTCTGGCGGAATTTGGCCACCTAATCGAGGAGCACAAAATGAATGCTCGATGGAGTATCGTTCTGACGATTGCCACATTCGTTGGTGCTGCCATGGTGATTGCGGTTCCCGCGGACGAAGCGGTGGAGCCCGATGAGGCCGCATCCCGGCGTTTGGTATTGAGGTCTTCATCGCATCCTAATCGTCAAATGGCGGTTCAGTCTGCAGTCCACCGAGGCCTTAGCTGGCTGTCAACCCAACAGAATCGCGACGGTTCCATGGCTGCAAAAAGCGAAAAATTCCAATTGTACACGACGGCCGCCACAGTGTCGGCTTTGGTATCCTCCGGTCAGCAGCCGCGGCGCGGACAATACGGGGATTTGATGACGGGAGCGGTCGGGCATCTGCTGTCGTTGCAACAGGACGACGGCGCCTTCTCTGCAACCGTGCTTGCGCCGCGCGGCCGAGAGCACGCCACAGCCGCACTTGCTTTGTGCGCGGTTTACGACAGCAGCGGTGGCTCCGAACATCGATTGGGAAGCGCGATCGAACGAGCCGTCGCCTACTCTGGTCGAGTTCAACACAAGCTGGGAACTGGTCCTAACGACGACGGGGGGTGGGTCTACGGGCCGCCTCGGCCGGCAACCATTCCGGCAACAGTTTATGAGTTGATGTTTCTCCGTGCAGCGGCTGATGCCGGGTTCGACGTCCCACAGACTTGGATCGATGACGCACTGACGTTCGTGGCGAACTGTTACGTACCCGAGCGAACCGATCCCGCGATGGGAGTATTTGCAGAGACGGTCGGCTCGACAAAGCGGCGCTATCACTTCACGCCGATGGCGTTGCTGGCACTCCAACTGCATGGGCGCGGAAATGACCCCATGGCTTTAGATGCAATCCAATGGCTCGGAAATCGAAATCTGCCGAAACTGACAAAGGACGTAACCAAACAGACCCAAATCGTGGCGTTCTACCGTCACCACTACGCTGGAGTCCAAGCGATGTCGCAGGCCGGGGGTGAAAACTGGAAACGTTTTCACACATTCATTGTCGACGAACTTCTCCCACTGCAGGCTCCGGACGGCCGGTGGGGCCATGTTTCAGAGCCTTATGAAAGCCAATACGGCGACGTCTACAACACGGCTCACGCCATTATGATGCTCACGTCGGGGGAACGCGCAGACGGACGCACTACGAACCGATCGATTACCAACTCCGAATTGTCTCCCAACTCCCGTCGAAACGAATCTGCTGCGGTTGATGAGGAAAAGGAACGGCTTCGACTTCAGGAAGAATATGCCCGAATCACTAGCAGCAAAGCCTCATCAATGAGTCTTGAAGAGTTGAGAGATGCCGTAGCGGCAGCTCGCAAGGAATCCTCTGAACGGGAAGCCGAAACGAAACTGAAGGCGGTCATTCAAAACCTCAACAAACTGGTCGAACAATACCCGGAAAGTCGGGCAGCCAAAGCCGCGAAGGAAGCAAGAGAATTGCTGACAAAACCGGAGGGTTAGTCGAATCCGTACGGATTGCCGCTTTCTCGATAGCCAAATACAAACACTATGGTGAGGTCGCCTAGAAGCCAAGGCAAAGGAAAGCGACGCTACGCTTCTCGGGACGGAGCGGACAAGAAGAATAGACTCGACCTCTCTACAATCACGACCCGCGAGCCGTCCGTTCCAGTCACAGCCATGTAGCGATTGCCTTGGCAAGAGGAGCCCCAATGAAAGCCGTCATCCTGTTCTGCCTTGCCGTCCTTTCGTTTCAGCTTTCCGTCTGCGAAACGGCGACAGCCACTGATTGGCCGATGTACCGGCGCGATGCCGGTCGTCGAGGTGTCACGCAGGACAGTCTGCCAGAAAACTTGTCTCTAGCTTGGGTTCGCGAGCTACCTAAGCTGACACCGGCGTTCAACGACAACCGCTTGCAGTTCGACGCGGGACACGAGCCGGTTGTTGCAGATGGCTACATGCTAATCGCCTCTTCCCGTACCGATTCCGTGAACGCGTACGATACGAAAACCGGCAAACAACTTTGGACCTTCTATGCCAATGGACCGGTCCGTATGGCGCCGGCGATCGCTGGGCCCCTCGCCTGTTTCGGATCAGACGACGGATTCTTGTATTGCGTGGAATTGGCAACCGGCGAACTGCGCTGGAAGCATCGGGCCGTTCCCAGCCGGCGACACCTGATCGGAAACAAGCGATTGATTTCCGTCTGGCCGGTTCGCGGCGGACCGGTTGTCGAGGATGGCATCGTTTATTTCGCCGCGGGTGTGCTGCCATTCGAGGGTGTTTTTGTGTATGCCATGGAATTAGCCACCGGCAAGGTGGTGTGGCGCAACGACCGCCTCGGATATCTTTTCGGCCAGCAACCGCATAACACGCAGGCGATCGGTGGTTTAGCGCCCCAGGGGTATTTGTTGATCAATGGCGATGAACTCGTTGTGCCGTGCTCTAATGCTTATCCCGCACGATTGAACCGACGCACGGGTGAGTTGATTCAGTTCGAATTGCCCAGAGCCGGAAGATATCCGGGCGGTTGGTTCGCTGCTCTCGATCCCGACAAAGCCCGAGCGATGAGACGGGGATTGCTAACGTTTGACGAAGTCATCAATCGACGCGAACACGAAGGTCAGGTTCAAAACAGCCGCGGAGGCGTGGAAGGTTTGAGTCGGGAAATCCGGACTGCCAACGAGACATTGAAGTTCGACGAAAAGCGGGACGGTGTCGATGGAACCATCCATTCGATGGTGGTTGCTGACGACGCGTTGTTCATTACGACGCGCGATGGCCGCGTTTTGTGTTTTCGAAAAATGAGTCAGGCCGTTCCCGAGAAGCCAGTAATTTGGAAGAGCACGTCTACGCGTTTGGAAACGTCCGATGAATCGGCCAAGATGGCCGCAGAGATTGTCTCGCGATCATCCAGCAGTCACGGAATCGCTATCGTGGCCGGTTTGTCGGATGGCGAGTTGACCAAGGCTTTGATCCGATCCTCCCAATTCCACGTCGTCGCTTTCGATGACAATCCCGAACGAATCGAAAAGCTGCGTAGTGAATTGGACGGAGCGGGATTGTACGGGAACCGAGCCGCCGTCATTCACGATGATTTGCAACAACTCGATTTGCCTCCCTATATCACCACCACACTGATCAGCGAGCGGCCTGACTTCGAGCTCCAATCTCTGCTGCAAACAGTTCGTCCGTACGGTGGAATGGTTGTTGGCGGTCATTTTACGAGAGCCGCACTGCAAAAAATGAACCCCGGCAACTTTGTGGTCGAGGACGAGGCCGTTGCAAATCTCCCCATCGTGCGGCGCAGCGGTCCATTACCCGGTGCAACACAATATGCGGGCGATTTCTCGGCTAGCGAAGATCAATTGGTTCGTTTTCCGCTGGGTGTGCTGTGGTTTGACGACACGCTTTCTCACTTCAAGCGATCGCCGCAACCGAAATTCGACGGCGGCGCGATGATTTCCCGACCCAAGAATTGGCATGCACCGCGGTACGAGGCGAGCAACAAAATTGATTACCCTCTGTTGCCGCCGGTCTTGTCCGATATTTACACAGGTCGCGTCCTCGATGATTCGGAACGACGCGATTTACGAATGCGCCTCAAGCCGAGCTCTCCCACGAATCTCGAACCGAGCCAGTACCGGTTGCCAGGACAACCCAACTCGACGAAGCCGGGCCGCTTGGTAGCGGGACAGCGAATCAATCCATTGACGGGTGAAACCGAGCCACGCGCCTTCCCCAAAACCTATGGTTGCGACGGAGGCGTGGACTACGGCGATTTCTATACGCTTCGAAGTGGGACGGCGGCCTACTACGACAAGACGATCGAAAGCGGCACAGTCTTTCTCAGCGGTCCCCGAAGTGGGTGCACCAACAGCATCATTCCGTCGGGCGGCGTTTTGAATGTGCCTTACTACTACGATGGCTGCACATGCAGTTATCCGCTGCCGATTGCCATGTCGTTGGTCGCGATGCCGGAAAGCCACGAGCAATGGTCGTCGTGGGGCGAAAGCGAAATTGAACCGAATACGATTCAGCGCATCGGGATTAACTTTGGTGCCCCGGGAGATCGAATGGCGCGAGACGGAACACTTTGGCTGGAATATCCCTCGGTCGGTGGCCCCTCTCCTGAGGTTAATATCGAAGCGACGTCATCCGCACATTCTCGCTATCGACACAGCGTTTGGATGAACGGCACCGAAACCAAGCCGTGGGTCAGCGCTTCGATGGCTGTGGGGCTCGAGCGATTCGAAATGAAGGACCTCAAATCGGGCGACTATTTGGTTCGCCTCTATTTCGCGGAGCCCGATGAACTTCGCCCAAAGCGTCGGGTACAGCAGATCAAACTCCAAGGTCGAATTGTCCTCGACAATTTCGATATTGCGGACGAAGCCGGCGGCTCGATGAGAGGAATCGTCAAGGAGTTCTCCGGCATCGAAGTCGAACATGATTTGGCGCTCGAACTCTCTGCCGCAAGCGGACAGGCAATCATCAGCGGAATCGAACTGATTCGACACAATTAGGACCGAATCGCTCCCGCTCGAGATGCCGCGTGACGCTCTTTGAAGTTGCGCATTTTCAACATTGGTAACCCGACGCGTAAGTGAGGGAAAGAGTTATGTCAACGTCCGATCGGCGTCGAAAACGAGCATTTGCTCCAAAGATTCTCGAACTGTATGGGACTTTTGCCACAAAAACTGCAAATGCGCAACTTCAAAAGTGATGATTAGCCCCGCTCGATCACGATCGGTTCGCGGCTTTGATCCTGGGAGAGCGTATCGTGATGCTCAATCAGGTAGTCGACGGCGGCTTTGAAATCGCCCGTCCCATCCTGCGCAAAGATCGGTTCCAAGTCGGCTTGTCGGACCCGTTGCTGCATCGCGCTCCGGTATTCGGCGTCATCGGCCAGTTGAACAGCTTTGTCGATATAGTCCTCAAGCGTATCAGCCACTAACACGTCGAGCCCGATTTGGCGCAATAGATACGCTGCCCCCCGATTGTAAAACTGCTCGCCGTTGTGCGCGACTAACGGCATGCCGAGAAACAGGGCATCCAACCCGGTGCTGAATCCACCGAACGGGACCGAATCGAGAGAAAAGTGTGCTTGTTCGACCAGCTTCACGTACTCGGTATAGTTCGTGTTTTGATGAACTTCGACATGCTCGGCACCAAGGACATTAACTAGATCCCGACAGAATGGAATAAAACCGGTTTGTACGGCATGACCGGGAAAGAACCGAAACTTGATCGGCCGCTGGGATCGCGATTGGATTTCCTGCAGACGAACGAGATGTGGGTAGTTCACCTTCTGGGCGGCCCAGCAGCAATTGATGAGAATCGGTTCGGGCGGAAGTTGCGGATGCTGCGGCTCGTAGCCGGGACGCACCGGCAGTAATCCGGCACCGGGGAGCAGCACCAGTCGCTCGCTATAACGCTCGGATGCATTCTCCATAACCTCGGTTTCCGTACCGCTGAGCCAATAGTCGATCGTGGAGCCGAACGTACTGACCGGGTGCCCCTGTGCAGACATTTGAATCGGTGCGATGCGGAAATTGCTGAGCAGAATACTCTCCGGGCTCATGCCGATATCCGGATAAAACGCCAGTACGAAATCATTGGGATTGAGGGCCTCGAAACCTTCCAGCCGGCTATTCACAAGTCGGCAGTTGACGACCTCCTCGAAGGATTCCGTATCGGGCGGTCTTGTCGACGACCCCAACTTGACCAAGGTGAGGTCGTAATGCTCGGCAAGTGATTTCACATACGGTTGGAACGCACGGTGGACAGCATGCCCCTCCCACCAAAAGGCGGAGAGGACGGCGATCTTTTTGGGGTTCGGATGGCTCTCAACCCGCGCCGGAACCAACGCCCGTTGCCCGATCAACTGATTAATTCGGCGCTTCAGCCCGTGGTCCAATTCGGGATCGATGTACGTACTGCCGAAGTAGGCACTGGTGAATTCGGAATTTTCATCAATCTGCAATAAGGGATCGACGTTTTTTATGTGTTCGCGCATTTGTTCGTGCGCGTTCTGCGAGGCAGATCCGGTATTGAACTTTTCCAAAAAGCGGAAGTACCAGTTCGAAGCCAATCGCGAGTTGGCTGCGAATAAGGAGGCCGGCTTGAGCCGCACGGTGTTGTAGGCATTGTAGAGAACCAGCAACCGGGCCAGATTATTCGGCTGCGACGACAGGATTTTCAAATAAGCGTCGGTATTGCGAAAATTGGAAATGGCAATGACGTCGGCTAGGATCGGATGCAACTCGAGAAAGCGATTCGTGCAGGCATCAGAAAATGTAAAATCCGACTGCGTAAAGAAGTACAGAAGGTTTTTGACCAACTCGTTGATGTGATAGCGGGTATCGTCGGTCACGCGAAAGTAATGCGTCCGTTCGAAGTGCGTCAAATAGTCGAGCAGCTTGACGGCAAGCAATTCGAATCGCTTAGCCCGGTAAAGCTCAAGCAATTCGCCGGCATCGAACGTTTCGGGAGCGCGTCCGTCAATATACTGTGGCGTGGGGTCATTCAATTCGCGAGTCTACTCCTGTCTGGATGGAAGATTGTGCTAGCAGTTTTCCTCGTAACGACCAGTAACATCCTGGAATCATTTCAAGCAGCTACTGCGAATCAAATACTCGTTGTTGGCTGGCCTGCATCTCATCATGATGATCGTAAATCCAACGCGCGGTATCGACAAAGTCGGTGGCGAACATTTGTTGCTCTTCGTCGATCTTCTCAGCAAGGGGATGATCAAGTAACGCCTGCGACAGCTCGCAGCGCAATTCGTCCTCATTGATGAGCCGAATGGCCGATTGTTCGTAATCGGTCGAATTTTGGGTGAATAACCAATCGGGGGCACCGGCCAGTCGCATCACGCGTGCATCCAAACGAGCGTGCGGCTGTTCGCCTTCGAGCGTAACAATGGGAATACCTTGCAGCAGGCAATCGAGGGCACAATTCTCGCCGCCAAAGGGAAACGGACTCAGCGCCATATCACATTTGTTGAGTTGCTGGAGATAACCGTTCAAATCCGACCGCAGGTGGACCTCGACGTCGGCCATGGCAAGCAAATCACCCAGTTGCCTCACTAAAGCCGCCATCTCCAACCCAAATGCATTCGGGAAAAAGTGAAACTCGATATTGCGCGTACACTGCTCGGCAATTCGGCGACAGGAGGCAATGAAATCTGCGTTGAGTTTTGCGACGCTGGCGACGACTGCGACGGCAATCGTGGAGGGCTGCGATCGAATCGCCGGCTCTGGCAAAGTCACGTCGGAGCGCAACGTGTAGATATTGCCAGGGGCCTTAAGCAGCACAACTTTTTCACTGAAGTAATCAGCCGATTTCGCGAAATCTTTTCCCATAACCATGTAGTCGATGGCGTCGGAATGTGTTGTCGCCGGGTGGCCGAGCGTGGCGAACTGAATCGGCGCCAATCGCAGGTTGCACAACATGATGGACCAGGGCCGCATGCCGATGATCGGGTAGTAGATGATATCGGGTTTTTGATTGCCAATTTGATCGATCAACTGTCGAAAGTTCAGACCGTCGCTGCGAAACACCAAGAGTTGATCGCACCAATCGATTGTATGCTGCTGCAAATCCTCCTCGGCAATGAAAGCCGTCACTTGAAACTTCTGGCGCAACTGCTTGAGTGCGTGCCCGTAACAACGTTGCATCACGTGTGTTTTGCTGGCACTTTCGCAAGCAACCAAGAGGTGTGGCTTTTTTTGACGCTGTTGTTTCTGCGCCGTCACTGCTGCCGTAATTCGTTGCGAAGAAAACCACTGCACAATCATGCGATTGCAATGTCGCTTGAAGTCGTGCTTGGTTTCGGTTGTGGCGTAACTGCAAAGTTGCCACGCCCGGGTCAATACACCCAGGAATTCGGTCGCTGGGGTCACGTTAGCGATCGCCGCACTGGCGTCGAGTAATTCGTGTTTTTGTGCCAACGAAAGCGATTCGACGGCGTTTCGCGATGCCAGCATACTCAAGACAGCACCATGCAGTGCTTGTGCATCTCGAGCGAGGAACTTCCCGAGGTCGTCAGCACATCGTGCATTCAGCGTGCAGGCGAGCAGAAATCTTTCTGCCTCCCAGGAAGTGCTGAACGCCAATCCCTGATCCTGACGACGTGTGGATTGCGACCGCATGAGGTGTAGCAAGTGACGGGTGGAACGAAATCCGCTCAGAGAATAAACGAGCTGGGTCGTTTCCCGGTGTGACAACAGCGCGGCAATCAGCCTGCTGAAAGTGTTCGAGGCTGCCGGATTCGAACTCATCAGAATGCTGGAAATTGCAGCCGCCATTCGTGTGTACGCTTCGAGAATCTCATCCGATCTTGTCGCGGCAGCAGTCCAATAGTTTAGTTCACTCCTTTCGTTGGCGAGTTGATCAAGCAAATTCAAAAGCGCCGGCAGCGAATCGTCCGACGGAACGTAGGCGGCGTTTTCGATTTTGCGAATTTCGTCGCTGACAGACATGTTTTGCTATCACGCAGCTCGTTGAAGGCATTGGCTGTCGATGTTTCCTTACCACAGGCAACCTACCGTGAAGACTCGGACCTGTCGAGTCGTCGAGGGGACTCCGGCCGGAGGTCGACATGAAAGTATCACACACCGCCTTTTTCAAATCGTGGACGCTCCACCACGAAACTCGCAGTCGGTCTACCGGTCGTCCATCTCGCGTCGCTACAATCATTCTTGATCGCATAGCCCCGCAACGATGTTTCAAGACGGACCGAAATCATGGCAAGCAACTTCAAAGCACGTTTGGCCAATGGCGAAAAGCTGTTTGGCACAATGGTGACTCTTCCGACGCCGGCAGCGGCAGAAATCCTCGCCGACGCTGGATTCGATTGGCTTTTTATCGATGGCGAGCATGGGCCGCTGGAAACGAGCGAGTTGCTGGCAATCCTGCAAACGGTCGGCGATCGCGTCGCCTGTATTGTACGTGTTCCGGAATCGGGCGAAGTACCGATCAAGAAAGTGCTCGACCTGGGAGCGACCGGTGTGATTGTTCCACAAGTCAATACGGCCGAACAAGCAGCCGATGTCGTCCGCTATTCAAAATACGCACCGGACGGCAATCGCGGCGTCGGCCTGGCGCGGGCCCATGGCTACGGCATGAAGTTCAGCGAATACATCGAGGCGGCCAACGATCAAACTGTGGTGATTGTCCAAGCCGAACACGCAACGGCAGTTGACAATATTGAATCGATCTTGAAAGTGCCCGGCATCGATGCTGTTCTGCTCGGTCCTTATGATTTGTCGGCCAGCTTGGGAAAGATGGGCCAAGTCGACGACCCGGTCGTGACGTCCGCAATCGATCGCGTGACCACTGCTTGCCAGAACGCCAAGATCCCGCTGGGATATTTCGGCGTGACAGCGGCTGCCGTTCAGAAGTATATCGATGGCGGATACACGTTAATCGTGGCGGGTGTCGACACATTATTCTTGGGACAAGCCGCCTCGTCGCTGCTGGCCGAACTGAAGCAACAGAATGCATCGGGCTGAATGGGCGCCGGGAGGCGTGCGACACACCCCAGCGCCCCTTAGATTATTTGCGGCCGTCCGTCTGTATCACAACCCCGGTTTGAATTCGGTGCCGTATATTTCGTTGATTTCTTCGTAAAGTGGGAGAACAACCTCGCGAAATTCTTCCCGCCCCGACAGCGTGAATTCTGAAATCGGGACCGCATTTCGAAAATCGGGGGCAATCTTCTCTTTGAGCGGAGGTGACGGCCAGACTTCCTCATCCTTGGCAGCCATGCGCACCTTTATGTCATCTTTGGTGACGTTCCAAACCATGTAATCGACCGCCAACGACAATGGACCGTCGAAAGTTTTTCTAACGCGACGCCTGACTTCCGGCTCGGTGTCGAAGTCGTTGTAAAAGTGATAGCCGACGGCGATGCGTGGCTTAACAATCGACATCACCTTGCCGAATTGTTCCGGTGATGTGTGACCCTGCGTTCCCACTGATAGCGCTTCAAGAGGAGCAAAACCCTGCTTCTTGATCAGCAAGGTGGGGGGCAAGAAACATTCATGGATGGCGAGATCGGCACCTGCCGCGTGCTCGATGTACCACTTGTTGGGATAGGTATCGCTGCCATACACGAACTTCAGATCGTTCCATTCGAGAATGAAACTGACCGCGCCATCGAGACCGTGGATAGCCGGGATACTCCGAATGACAACATCGTTTTCGTTGTAGATAATCTCGTTGACGGCATCGAAGGGGAATTCGTTGACTTGCAGTTCGCCGCCACGAAAATCGATCACGCCAGACCGCGTGCCGATGTCCCACTGATACATTTCCTGCATTTTCTCCATGCAATACTCTGTACCAAGTTCAGGTTTCGATCCGCTTGGCCCCCAGACACGAAGCGGTACGAGACGATTCATCGTCGTTCCGCCCAGCCAAAATGTCGGCAGATCGCCAAAATGGTCGACATGTAAATGGCCTATAAAGACCTTATCGAGATAGTCGTACGGTATTTTTTGGGCGGCAATCCGTTCGTGAGAACCACTGCCGATGTCGAATAAAAACTTGTCACCGTTGCCCAATTCAACGAGGAAGCATGCGGCAGCCTGCTTCGGACGGGCACTCGGCATTCCGGTCCCCAAAGCCGTCACTCGCATTTCGTCCGGTCGCAGGTCTTCCGTGCCGGGAAAATAAATATCGCGGTCCGCACGTGCTTTCGTCGGCGAAATGACCGCAGGTCGTGGCCGATCCGATTGCTGAGCCGAGGCGGACGCCACAAATTGTGGCTGCACCGTGCCCCTCATGGTGTAAATGCCCGTGGCAGCTCCACAAACGAAAATGAAGAGTACTCCGAACGTCGTTCCTGCAAATCGAGGCATGAAACAAATCCTCATCGAGATGTGATTGTGAATCGTGACCTTCAAGCTTGATTCGGACAGAACAAGCTGTCAACACACAATAGTGGGCCGCCGGGACAGGTCCTGGCAGAATTGTCGCGGTGTTCTCGATGGGTGGCTGGGGCGTGAGGCGACAACCAACGAGATTGCAGCAACGAACGCGGTTAACGCGTCTTATACCGCCAAGCGCACATGGCCCCAGTACCTCTTCTGGATTGAATGCCAATGATCTGAGTAGCTCGTAAGAAGCTGGTGCTATGCAGGCCGACTTGATATTGAACCTTGGCGGACGCCCCAGCCACA
>JANQRQ010000125.1 GCA_028284485.1 Planctomycetaceae bacterium
GTAGCGCTGGATGGCGGGCACGTGGAAGCAGCAGCAGTAGCGTTCCGACGACAATTAGCAGTAGAAACGTTAAGACGAGGATCGTTGCCGGTTGCTGACCGCCCGCAGCCGCTCGTCGCGTGGCGGTAATAATGCCGGCCAAACCGGAGATGACCACGACCAGGTCGGAAAAAGCCAGAATGGCCTCGGCTGTGGAAAGGTCCTGACCAATTCGCCCCAAAATTTGCGGTCCGACAGTCACCAAAGCCAATAGGCCGGCGAGCCAAACGATACAAAAGGCAATTCGCAATTGGTTGGCTTTACGAAACTCAGCGCGCGACAAGCTGCAGTAATACCGAAAACCGACACTGATGCTGACAGCCGCCAAGATGAAGACGACCAGTAACCCCAATTCCCAATGATGCGTCTCAGAGGTTTCACGCAAACCGCGATGGATGACGGCAGTGGCAATTCCGGCGCCGAGAAGCACGAGTTCGTAAAAACGCAAACGATCGACCGCCTCGGGATGGCGGGATGGATTCGTGTCTCCAAAAATCTTGCGATCGAATTGATTGGACATGTCAGAATCGTACTGCATAACGATGCTTGCCGAAACTATATCGCCAAGCCGCGATCCGTCGCCATGAAGAACTAAGGCGCGATTGCTTCACTCCGCGTGGTGACGAGGATCATGCCGGCCCAAGATGCATGGGAATTCGGTTTTGGTTAGAGTCTAGAACGTGACTAAAGCGGTTTAGGTTTTCCTGTGGGCGTTTCAGGCTCGTGGGAGCCAGCTATCATAGAACACAACGCGATTGTCGCGGTCACTAGTCAGCGTAACACGCTGTAGAAAACGTGTTACCGTCTTGCCTCGCGGTCGCAGGGAATTGACCGAGTCAAAATCGCGCTTCGCGGGCCTCGGAAAGAGCAAGTTGCACTGGCGAACATCAATCTCGAACTCCGCGGATGAATACGCAAGAGGTGAGAATGAATCCCACCCCCGACGACTCCCGCTCGGCGAAGCCCGATCCCGATCGGATCGCGTTGGGAATCCGCCAGCCTTGGGTTGAACTCATCATGCGCGGCATCAAAACGATCGAGGTCCGTTCGCAGGATACGCGCGTCCGGGGGCCGATTTATGTCTATGCCAGTAAGAAAACGGCGGAGACACCGGCGGCCAGACGAGCCCAGCAAATGTATGGCATCGAACTAGAACAGCTACCGCGTGGTCTCGTTGTCGGTAGTGTCGAAATCTGCGAGTCTCGCCGCATTGCACCTGACGATGCGGAAGCCGCCTGTCTGCAGCCGGTGGACATCGTCGACTGTTTCGGGTGGTCCCTCAAAAATCCCGTGCGGTTTGAAAGTCCCTTGGAAGTGGCATTTCTGCCATACGGCGTGTGGTTCTATCCGTGGAAGCGCCGTGGGGCTTTGAAGCGTCGTTCACGCTGATGTTCGTCGGGACCGATCATCGGTCGTCAGCGGCCACCGCGTGCACCATTTCCGAAGCAAACTCGCCGATCGCATTCACAACTTCATCCGCGGTTGTCGAGTCTTTCGAGATGGATTCGAGGTGTCGCACGATGCCCGATCCAACGATCACTCCGTGGGCAGACCCTCGCAGCATCTCCACCTGCTCGGGCCGACTGATGCCGAATCCGACCGCCAGCGGCAAATCGGTTTTCGCGCGGAGCGAGTCGAGTTGGCCCTTCAGTTCTTCCGGCAGTTCGTCTCGCACGCCCGTTGTGCCTGCGAGTGATATGCAGTAAAGGAATCCGGTGGCCGATTTGAGAATCCTTCCGACTCGTTCATCAGTGGTGGTCGGTGCGATCAATTGGATCAAATCCAACCCGCGAGAACCGGCCAACTGCGGCAATTCGTCGGCGACATCGGCTGGCAAGTCGGGAACGATCAACCCCGAGAATCCGGCGGCCTTGGCTCGATCGAGAAAATTCTCCGGGCCGAGCCGCAGCACGATGGCGTACGAAACCATCGCGACCAAAGGCGGAGTTTCGTCATGATTCAACGATTCGATGCCGGAGAAGATATCGTCGACATGAATACCGGCATTGAGCGCGCGCGTGTACGATGCTTGAATCACCGGTCCATCAGCGATCGGGTCGCTGTAGGGAAAACCAATCTCGATTAGGTGAACGCCTCGAGTTGTCAACTCGCGAATCAACGCGAGAGTTGTCTCCATGTCCGGATCGCCGGCGGTGATGAACGGCATAAACGCCATTTCACCCTGCGATTGCAATTGGGAAAAGACCGATGAGATTTTCGTCGATTCAGCCACGGATTCTATCCTCTGCGTGGCGGACCGTCGTCGATCGCCAAATCATGCCTAGATATCCTGTCCCAACAGCCTCGCGACTTCGTTCACGTCCTTGTCGCCGCGACCCGACAGACAAACGACGATGACTTCATCTGGGCTGCGCTGAGCGGCAGTCTTGAGCACATGCGCAATGGCGTGTGAGCTTTCGATGGCCGGAAGCAATCCTTCGAGCTTCGCGAGCGTTTGAAACGCCTGCAACGCTTCGTCGTCGCGGACGTTGTGGTATTGCACGCGTCCCGAGTCTTTCCAGTAGCTGTGCTCGGGGCCAACACCCGGATAATCCAGCCCCGCTGAAATCGAATGCACATCCTGCGTTTGCCCGTCGTTGTCCTGCAAGACGTAACTGTAACTTCCGTGCAGAACGCCTTTCACGCCGTAGGTTAACGTACTGGCATGCTCGCCGGCTTCGGCACTGCGTCCACCCGCCTCGACTCCCGTGAGCGCCACATCGGCATCGTCAATGAACGGATAAAACATACCTGCGGAATTCGAACCACCCCCGACGCAGGCCACGATTTCGTCAGGCAATTTGCCGACCTGGTCGAGACACTGTTGTTTTGTTTCGCGGCCGATGACCGATTGAAAATCACGAACCATCATCGGAAAGGGATGCGGTCCGACGACCGAACCGATGATGTAATGTGTATCGCCGACGGATGACATCCAATCCCGGAGCGCTTCGTTGGTCGCATCGCGCAATGTGCGTGAACCGCTTGTAACGGGGCGGACTTCCGCTCCCAGCGTTTTCATGTTGAAGACATTCAATCGCTGGCGGCGGATATCTTCTTCGCCCATGTAGACAACACATTGTAGTCCGAAGCGTGCACAAACAGTTGCCGTGGCAACGCCGTGCTGGCCGGCCCCCGTTTCGGCAATGACTCGTTCTTTACCCATACGCAGGGTTAGCAATCCCTGGCCGACCGTATTGTTGATTTTATGGGCACCGGTGTGATTCAGGTCTTCGCGCTTGAGGTAAATCTGGGCACCGCCGCAATGTTCCGTTAGCCGTTCTGCGAAATAGAGTGGATTGGGGCGGCCCACGTACGTTGCCAGCAATCGGTTCAAATCCTCCTGAAACTGCTGGTCTTGTTTGGCCTGTTGGTATTGCTCGGTCAGCTCCTCGAGAGCGTGCATGAGTGTTTCGGGAACGAAACGGCGGCCGAATTCGCCGAATCGTCCGGATGCATCAGGGACGTTCGTTGTGGCGGGGTCGGACGATGAGGTCTTCGAGGAAGCTGTTGCCATTTTGAATCAATACGTAGTTTGTAGCCGAGTCAGCAGCTTGAGGGCTCATTCCCGGTTATAGTCACCGATTGGAATGCCGGCCGCAAAAAAATCAGCCGCATCGCTGGAGAACGAAATCGCAAACCCATTATTCCGCACGGCCAAAGGGGGGTCAATGCACGCAATCCTGCGATATGTCGACCGAATTATGCCGTGAGAGGCCCGAGAATGGCCCTTTGGAATGCCGGTTTGCGCTCGAAATATGGTCCCTGTGTACGGTATGCTGGCATGTTCAGGGTAGGAAATCCATCTGCCAGGCTGGTCCACGAGAATCGACCAATTCGGTAGGAATGGCCGCCTCGTCGAGCGGTTTTCCACGGAGACAACCCCCTGAAAGTTTCGGCCGCCGGAGTGGTTTCGCGTGTTTTGAAGTGGCATAAGCCAATACACGTCAACGGATTCGAGTGTGTCCGGCCTGACTGAGACCATACGATTGAACTTCCATTGAAAAGCGATGGCGCAGCCACCGCGATTGTGATGATGAAAGACGCCCCATGCCGGTGAAAGTCCGTTGTCCGAAGTGCAAAAAAGTTCTCAACGCTCCCGATCGCGCTCGAGGCAAAGCGATCAAGTGCCCTCAATGCGAGGGCCGAGTGAAAGTGCCCGCTAGTGGCGGTGGCGGCGGTTCCGCCCCGAAAGAAGAAGATCCCGAACAGGCGTTGGCTTCGCTCGATCTCAGGCGTGTCGAAGATACCAATGTGACAGTTTGTGTCAAATGCGGTACGGAACTCGACGACGGCGTCATTGAATGCCCTGAATGTGGGACCGATCAGAACACGGGGCAGCTCAGCCGGCGGCTGGCAATCAAACGCGGCATTAAAGGGCCCGATCCCAGCTTGTTCTACAAGGAAGTCTGGGGGGATTCTTGGCAATTTGCGCGCGGTCATTTTGGCATCGCGATGCGCATGACGATCTATTGGACGATCATGGCGGTCATGAGTGGTGCCTGCCTTGGTCTTGCCCAGTATATCCATATGAAGTGGGGAAAACCGCCGGTCGTCATGCTGTTTGCCATCGTTGGGATTCTGTTTTACTTGGGGATCCCTGGTTGGCTGTGGTTTATTTGGATTAAAACCATTCAAACGACCGTCGCCAAACAGGAAGAAATGAATCGTGTCTTCTTCGATATCTTTGATGTGATGTCGCTTGGAATGAAGTTCCTCATGTGGTCGATGGTGAATGGGGTTCAAGTTGGCATCATGACCATTTTTATCACGGCACCAATTTACTTCGCCGTCGGCCAGACCGGGGCAAATATCGCGGGATCGGTGATTAATCTGCTCAGCCTCGCCGTCATGCCCGTGATGATGTCGCACATGGCGATGCCTTTCGAATGGAAGGCGTGGGTCACCCCAATCCTGTGGAAGATCACCCTCAAGAACATCAAACCGGTCGCCTTCTGGTGGCTCATGGCGCTGGTCGTCGGACTGATCTCATTGGTGTCGGCTGCGATTCTTGGCGTCCTGTTGGCCGTGTTCGGCGCGACAATTGTCGAAGTGCTGAACATTTCCGGTGCTGCCGGAATCTTTCCCGGTTCCGCCAAAGATATGAGTAAGACGACTGTTTACATTCTGCTAGGCGTCATGCTGTTATCATTCATGTTTAGCCTGTTTATTTCCTCGGTCGGGTACCTGTTCCTCATGCGTGCCAATGGCCAGTTCACGTTTACGTTCAAACGGACTCTTGAATTGGTCACCGAAGCGAAGCAGGTCAAATACGTCAGCAAGTCGATTGATAAAGACGGGCTGCCGATCAAGAAATCGGGCAAAAAGCTGCAGATGGCCAAGGCTGCGGGTGCCCTGTTGGCCATCTATATTTCGGTCAATGTTGTCATGCATTTTGTGACCCGTGGTGAGAAGCATCTCATGCCGAAGTCCGTCGCCGAAAAGATCGGTCTGGAACCATGGGATTAACCGTATGACGGGCCGCGTTATCATCGCTTCCCACCGATCAAACAACGAGTACCACGACGCGTTGCACGGAATCCCAATTTCCCCACTTGACCGGGCAGAGTGGTGCCGATACAGTAATATCGAACTTACAGCAAAAAGAGTTTGAATCATGCAATTTTGGGAAAACCTAAGCCTCGGCCTACTTCTAGATCGCCTCACCGGCGGGAGGTCTTAGGTTCCATAGAGTTATAACTCTGGAAATTCAATGCCCTGAGACCCAAGTGGAGTCTCAGGGCTTTTTTTGTTTGGAGAATTCGACATGGCTGACGACGTTATCACAATCTTCGACACGACACTGCGAGACGGCGAGCAATCCCCCGGCTGTAGCATGAATACCGCCGAAAAACTTGAAGTCGCCAAGGCGCTGGTGGAGTTGGGGGTCGATGTTATCGAAGCTGGTTTTCCGATCGCCTCGCCCGGCGATTTCGAAGCGGTCCAAAAGATTGCCCAAAAATTCGGCGATCGAACAGTCATTTGCGGGTTGGCCCGTTGCCGCCGCGAGGACATCGATCGGGCTTGGGAGGCCCTCAAAGGCGCAGAAAAGACTCGGATTCACGTCTTTCTGGCGACGAGTTCGATTCACCGTGAACATAAGCTGAAAATGGACAAGCACGAAATCGTCGACGCAGCAGTCGAAATGGTCAAACGGGCTGTCGATTATTGTCCCGACGTTGAGTTTTCCCCTGAGGATGCTGCTCGTACCGAACTCGACTTTTTGTGCGAAGTGGTTGAGAAGACCATCGACGCCGGCGCCACCACGGTCAACATTCCCGATACCGTTGGTTATGCGACACCATCACAATTTCGTCACGTCATTGCCCACTTGAAAGAGAATGTCTCCAACATCGACAAAGCGGTCATCAGTGCTCACTGCCATAACGATCTCGGTTTGGCGGTGGCCAACAGCCTGGCCTCGGTCGAAGCCGGAGCACGACAACTGGAATGCACGATCAACGGATTGGGTGAGCGTGCCGGCAACGCCGCCCTCGAAGAACTGGTGATGGCCGTGCGAACCCGCGCCGACTATTACGGCTGCCGTACGAATATCAAGACCAGCAAGCTCTACCCGACAAGCCGGCTGATTTCTCATATTACCGGTATGCAAGTGCAGCGAAATAAGGCCATCGTCGGCCAAAATGCGTTCGCTCACGAGGCGGGGATTCATCAGCATGGCATGTTGCAAGAACGAACGACCTACGAAATCATGCGGCCGCAGGATGTCGGCTTTGTCGGCACGAACCTGGTGTTGGGTAAGCACAGCGGACGTCATGCATTTCGCGATCGCGTCGAATCTCTCGGTTACGACTTGGAAGACGCAAGTTTGCAGCAAGCCTTCGATGATTTCATCGCCTTGGCGGACAAGAAGAAAGAAATCTACGATGCCGACATCGTTGCCCTGATCGACAATCGACTTGGCAAGCAGCCGACCGGCTGGAAGATCGTCAGCCTGCATACGTCGGCGGGCACCGGTGCTGTTCCAACTGCCACACTGGAAATGCGGTACGAAGAGGATGAAGAAGTCCGCTGCGATGCCGCGACGGGCGACGGTCCTGTGGATGCGGTATTCTGTGCGCTGGAGCGGATTACGGGGATTAGTGCCCGCTTGCACGATTACCAGGTTCGCAGTGTCTCCAGCGGAAAGGATGCCCAAGGCGAAGTCAGTGTCGAGATTAATGTGAAAGGCAAACTCTATCACGGACGCGGGGTCAGTACCGACATTATCGACGCCAGCGCGCAAGCCTATTTAAATGCCTTGAACAAGTCGTTGCCCGAAAACGATCAACGTTCGGAGTCCGTCGTGACTGAGAATGTGACGGTTTAATGTGGTTTCGTCAGCACAGTTTTGACGCAGCGAGGTTCCTAAAGGATTTGGTAAACCGACGTGTGAGTGAGGGAACGGTAATTCGTCCGTTGTGGTAACCGGACACTGAGACGAGAAAACGACCTCGCTTCGGTAGCGGTAACCTGTCGCGTTGGCGAGGGAATCATTTCTCGCAACGTGTGACCGGTGTGAGAATCTGTCGGTCCTCCCAGAATCTTTCGTGGTTTATCTGCGTTTGGGCAATACAATCTCCAAATGGGCAAGATCAAGAGACGTATATTGGTGCTACCGGTGGCCGCCGTAATCATTGCTGCGATGATCGCGTACAAGTCGACCCGCACGTATCCGAAGCAACAAGCGGTCGCCACGACGGAAAAACGGCCGGCCCCTTTGTTTGAAGCGCTGGACTCCTATAATCGTTTGGTGAAGCTGTCACGATACATCGGACGGCACCGCATCTTTCTGGCCTTTTTCGACGAATCATTGGGTCCGGAAAACGATCAGTTGCTGCTGACGCTTCGCGAGAACTTTCCGCAACTGGAAACAAACGATATTGTCGTGATCGCAGTCAGCAAACGACTCCCGCAGGAGAACCGCAAGTCTTTTGAGAAAGTGGGACGTTATCCGTTTCCGCTGCTTTCCGATCCTGGATTGGATGTGCATCGGCAGTGGGGCTGTGTCGATGCGGCAACCTCGGAACCGATCGCCGCGTTGTTTTTGATCGACCGAGCGGGAAATGTGGAATGGGCGACCGAAGGGCCGCGACGTTTGGCAGAACCGATTCAGGCGATTCGTTTGTTGGCAGTTGAATAGAAGGTGTCAGGTACCGTTGTTTCGTAATCCGGGGTTTCTTTCGCTACGCTCCGTCCAACCCCGGCCACACTGCTGATGCAAACCGAGTTGGTTTTCCGTTCGGAGCGTCGAGAATCATGTTGAAGAATCAGATTCTTATACGGCGAACATAACGTGCACTCTCGCATGCGAGTGAAGAGTTAGACGATGGCGACAGACGAACAAACAAGTTTCCCTACAATTTCAGGTAAGTGGCTTGTGATCGGGATGTTCGCCTTCGCGATTACCGCCACCGCGATCCTGTGGTACTACTGGACACTCCACACGGCGCCGTTTATTCCCTTGCAGCGGGCGATCGTTGACGAGTTTGCTGACTCGGCACCGCGAGTCGAGGGTGGCCAGCGGAAGATTCACAAGGGGACGCCGAGAATTCTCCGTGTGACAATGAAGGTCGGCTTCAATCCGCAAACGGATGAGGAGCAAGCCGCGCAAACCGCCGATCGAATTGTGGAACTCGCCGACGAGCATCTCGATTTGGCGGATTACGATCAGATGGATTTGCACTTGCTGTGGCTACGGCCCGAGCAGGAACTGGTGACCGCTGCCAGGACAATCGCGTTTTCTGATGAAGGTGCGGCCGAACCGGCGGAATGACTGTCGTCGCATTGTCACCTCTCCCAGAGCAACGAATTGCATCTAGGTGAAGACGTCTTGAGCTAGGGCCCGATATCATGTCATTCCCGCGCAGGCGGGAATCCATTTGGAACGAGGCAGGAGCCTCGTGATCGGTGCGTCCCTAGGCGGGAGCCTGGGAACGAGTTGATACATTTGGTTGCGCCGATTGCAGCGAGAACTAACAGAGAGATTTGTTACCTCTCCCTCTGGGAGAGGTCGGCCGCAGGCCGGGAGAGGGCCGTAACCTTCAGTGCAGTGCCTCGCCAGCCAGGTTGTGTAGGTTTTCGGCATGCCAACGCCCCATGTTCTCGATACGAAGCTCGGACTGGCATCGTTCTGCATGCCCATCCTGCTCGCGCGATATGGGCATGGCACCCGGCGAGAATTAACAGAGAGATTTGTCACCTCTCCCTCTGGGAGAGGTCGGCCGTAGGCCGGGAGAGGGCCGTAACTTTCAGTGAGGTGCCTCGCCAGCCAGGTTGTGTAGGTTTTCGGCATGCCAACGCCCCGTGTTCTCGATACGAAGCTCGGCCTGACATCGTTCTGCATGCCCATCCTGCTGACGCGATATGGGCATGGCACCCGGCGCTTCGTCCAACCCCGGCCACACTGCCATGCCAGTCTCTCTTCTGAATTCGCCCGAATTCATTTTGACCAAAGTATTACATTCTTGTGACTTCGGTTTGACAGAAGCGATTTCGACACAAGCTATACTTGTCGCAATCAAGACATCACACGGTTGTCGTTCAGTCACAAGGAATGATGATGAGCATGCCGTCCGTTCAATCTCCGCCGCGTTCTCATTCGACAGCGCAGCAGCCACAGCATCCGCTCCATTCCAATGCGGTCGTACTGCTGAGTAGCGTGTTTGGACCCTACGCGCAAAACGACGAATACGGTAGCCGGCTGCAAAACCCGATGGAGTTGTATCACAATCAAGTGACGCGCGAACAAGGGCCGTTCTCGTTGCGAATGTTTCATCGCAGCTGGGGCTTGATGCTGATTCAAGTCAATATTAAGGCCCCGTGTACCTTGCTCGATTTCCCGACATTGGACCGGTTTACCGAAGAGCTTCGAGACAACCATTACGACATAGTGGGCATCAGCAGCATTATCGTGAACCTTCCCAAGGTTCGGAAGATGTGCGAACTGATCCGACAGCACCAACCTCATGCGACGATTGTCGTCGGTGGTCACATCGCCAATGTGCCAGATATCGAGGATCGTATCGATGCCGATTTCGTGGTTCAGGGCGAAGGTGTGCGGTGGTTTCGCCAGTTTCTAGGAGAGGACTGCCAACAGCCGATCCACCATCCGTTAATCACCTCCGGCATCGGAACGAGAAGCCTGGGTGTTTCGGTCAAGGAAAGAGTGGGCGACGTGGCAGCAACAGTCATTCCCTCAGTCGGCTGTCCGCTGGGATGCAATTTCTGTTCGACATCCGCCATGTTCGGCGGCAAAGGAAAGTTCCTGAACTTTTACCAAACCGGCGATGAGCTTTTCGAAATCATGAGCCAACTGGAACGGTCGATGCAGGTGCATTCGTTTTTTGTCATGGACGAGAACTTTCTTCTGCATCGAAAACGGGCGTTGAGGCTGTTGGAATTGATGGAGCGTTTCGACAAATCGTGGGCGCTGTATGTCTTCAGTTCCGCGAACGTGCTTTCCTCTTACACATGGGACCAGCTTGTTCGCCTGGGGATATCATGGGTTTGGATGGGATTGGAAGGCGAGCAGAGCCAATATCTCAAGCTCCGCGGAATCGATACGCGCAAGTTGGTGGCGACATTGCAATCGCACGGCATTCGTGTGCTCGGTTCGACGATTATCGGTCTCGAAAATCACACGCCTGAAAACATCGATGATGCCATCGATTATGCGGTCGACCACGATGCGGATTTCCATCAATTCATGCTCTACACTCCGCTTCCCGGCACGCCGCTACACGCCGACCTTTCGTCGCAGGGACTGATTAAGGACGAAAGCGAATATCACATTAGTGACATGCACGGTCAGCACGCATTCAATTACCGCCATCCGAATATTACCGATGGTAAGGAAACCGGAATCCTGGCGAACGCCTTCCAGCGTGACTTTGACGTCAACGGCCCCAGCGTCGCCAGAATTGCGCGCACAACATTGGCGGGATGGAAACGATACCGGCAACATCCCGACTTGCGCATCCGCAGACGAGTCATCCGGGAATCGCGTCAATTAGCGACGACTTACGTGGCTGCTGTTTCTGCCGCCAAAATGTTCTACCAAAAGAATCCCATCCTCCACGAGAAGTTGTCCAAGTTGTTGAGAAACCTTTGTTGTGAATTTGGAATCAAGGCACGGCTGGCGTCCTATTTTGGCGGGCGTTACGTGTTGCGCAAGATTCGTCAAGAACAAAAGCGCCTCGAGAATGGCTGGTCGTACGAACCACCCACGTTTTGCGAAGTCAATGACAGCCTCCGAAAGCTGAATAGGAAGCTGAAAACTGAGGCTGCATCTTGCCGCTTCGTTCACTCGCGACGCTGCCAGTACGGCCCAACGTCTTGAGTGCGGTCAACGTGACAAGGCCATAGCACATTCGCGACACACGAATTGTCACCTCTCCCTCTGCAACGAATTGCAGCCGGCACAACAAAGTGAATCGTCACCTCTCCCGCTGGGAGAGGTCGGCCGCAGGCCGGGAGAGGGCCATTTGGCCTCTAGGGGCTTTATACAGGCAAAACGCGTACGTTTTCGTCGTCATGGCACGCGCTGTGGTGATTTGTTAGGTATCTTCGGTTCCAAACCGCTGTGACATCGCCTGCTCCGCTTCCCTCAACAGTTTTCGCCAATGCTTCTCGTGATGCTTCATGGTCGCCGCCTTCAACCGCATTTGGCAATAGCCGATTGCCCGCTGCAATTCCTCCATGGTCCCAGATTTGACCGCACGATCGTACTCTTTTAGTTCGCTAAACCGTGTCACCACAAAACGTACTGTCTACCGAGAGATGCGAATGGCACCCACAAACCCTAAACGTCGGCCAGTTATTCGTTATCCGGATACGTTCGCCGATCCGGCCAGTTGTCGAAATTCGGTTTGTGGGGAAACAAATCAATGATTTCCGGTATGAGGTCGATTCCTTCTGCGGTCAGCCTGCAAGCAGTGAAAGTCGGATACGCCGGCGTTTCGTAGTCGCCGCCTCCTTCAATCAGCTTTGGATAGTTGCGGAGCAATGTCATCAAATGCCGGTAGCGGTCATTGATTTGTGACTTCAATTCTCCATCGTCGTCGTAGAGTCCACCAAGGTAATGCTCATTTGAAAAGCGAGACTGACAATCAGAAAACGTAATGTCGCCCGTATAAAATAGTGACAAAGTTACGACTTGGTCAGAACTGGACGTCCAGATTTTCTGGTCGGGAGTATTGCCCCGAAAGAATGCTGCCAAAAGCAGAGATTTGTCAACAACTGACAGGGCCATGCGGATAACACTTCTTGAGGTAATACAGGCTGACGTCCTTATTTTTGCATTTCGTCACCGATCGCCAAATAGCAGAAGTAGGTCAGGCTATTGCCTGACGTCCATCTTGTTTGTCATGTCAAATTCCTGCTAGCCAATCCTGGGCTACAGCAACTATTGGCCCCACTTCTCACGCATGGCTTTGACCAATTCCGTTTTGTCTTCGTCATCCAGGTGCTCCCAAGCAGGATCGCCCTTCCGCACCGGGTAGCACCCGAAAATCGGGAACGCCAAATCTTTGAGCTTCATGTTAACGCGGCATAACACCTGCGCGACACCCTCTCCGTCCAAAACGTGGCCGAGCGCATCGACCTTTTCGATCGTCATATTCTGCGCCAGAGCGTCGAGTAGTAATTCCTGATTGCCGATGTATTCCAATTGCCGAAACGCGGTCATCATCCGCATTGTCTCAGCGTTTAACAGCTGATACCAACGGCCATCATGCTTTTGGCAGCTTGTGGGGCTGGGGCGCGGCAACACCGTGCGGGTGATAACGTGCACTTTGTCCGGAGCTTCCTCAATCTCGCCGAGGATTTCTAACTCGGCGTTGGAAAGGATCTCCTGGAAGCCCGGATTGGCGGTAAACATATTCTTCAGGAATGCGGCCAGCAGATCAGACCCGTTCGCAGCTGCCGCGCTCTCTTCCGAATCGTACGGTGCGAACAAGCCGCGAATCTGCCTGGTCTGTCCGTCCGTGTCGTTGAATTTAAAGACGTCGGTGGCAAACTCTTTGAATCTCGCAAACTCTGCCGGGTGCATCAATGCGACAAACGCGGGTATGTCATTGCGCTTGAGCGACGCGAATGCCTCCCGTGCAACGGCACTTGGAGTGGCTTGCGATTTCGGTGCATCTTGAGCGCTAGCCGTTTTGAGTGATATCGATGCGATGGCACCGCTTGACACTTTGAGGAAATCTCGTCGGCCGATTTCCATGCCGATTCCCTTCTGTGATTGGGGATTACTTATTGCCGGACGTCGCGGTTCAATTCCAGAGCGTGAACGCCACTGAAAATGAGGCCGTATTTAGAATACAGCATCACTTACGTACTCAGCGAGGAATTCTCCAATCTGGATCATGAGTTCAGGCGTTAGTCTGGCAGAAACGGTTTCCGCGGTTACTCGGATGTTTCTGAAAACATCTGCCTGGCCGATTCCTGGATCTCATCGGGCGTCATTTCGCGCAGCTGAGTCGCGATTCCCCATTCGTGGCCGAACGGATCACGCACGCGAGCGAATCGCTCTCCCCAGAACATGTCGGTGGGCTGCATGAGAACTTCTGCGCCGTGCGTAGCCATCAGGTTGACCATGGCGTCACAGTCGTCGACATACAAATGGAGGGCCACGCTTGTGGCACCTAATCGGTTGGGACTGGGCGTTCCGCCGTGTTCTGGTAATTCCTCACTCAGGAAGAATCTTGCACCGTCGACGCGAAACTCGCAGTGCATCACTCGACCGTCCGGCATGTGGAGCAGTACGTAAGGTGCCGTGTCGAAGATGCGAGAGTAAAACGAGACAGCCTTGTCGGCGCCGGTAACGCTGAGGTAGGGGACGAATTCGGCAGTTGGCATGGAGTGCCCTTCGCGGAGGTCCTGTTTGTGACAAGCTTCATAATCGAACGACTCCTGCCAACCATTGCCACAAGTCTACTCAGGATTGCTCGCACTGTCATACGTCAGGCGTTTTCTTGTGATTCGTTAGCCGTTTCGACTTTTGGCAATACGCCGGACTCAGTCAATCGCTTTTCCAGCTTTTTGATTTGGTCGAGCGCGCACAGGGCAAAAATGAATCCTGTGGTGCCCATCGACATACCGATAATTCCGAATGTTTCCATGGTGTTTTCCTTCCCCATTTTTCGCAGTCGGCTGCGTTTTTGCGAGACGACTGTTCGACAACTCAACGGTGGGCCTGCTGCCAACTGCAGTGACCAAACAATTCCCTAAACGGGCGGACGACGCCGACGGATCACGAAATCCGGTGTTTTGATTGGTTTTCGACCCATATTTGAACAGGTCGACCGGGCGATTCGCGTCTCGGTGGTGAAAAAAGTCCGAATAATCCAGGTGACGCGCGTCAATGTCGACAGCTAGGCTTCGTCGGCTTTCACGCAACAATGACGCGCATGAGTGTCATACCAGCCGGGGACGGCTTCTTTTGTCAACAGCCTCAAGAAACGACCGGTCAACGATCGTAGTCGGCCGGCTCCTCGAAATTTCCATCGGCACAGTTTTCCATGATCGCCCAAAAGGTAATAGCCGACCCGGATAAAACGGTACTGGCGAAGGATGCTGAGCCTTGGTTTCCAACGATTGCCAAGTTCGGCACCAAACAATCCTGACGATCCGGGTTCGAAACGTTGGGTGACGTAGTCACCCTCACTTGCAGGGTTGGGTGGCGTTTGCGAGTTTGGAATCGCTGATTGCTCGACCGCCCGGAATGAGTCATACCCTAGTTCGACAAGTGTGTCGATTTCGCGCTTAATGTTCGCGAAGCTGGTCTTGTCGGATTCGATCGACAGATAGTCGGGACGCTCTCGAAACGATCGTAGTGCATCGACGCAGACCATATCAACGCCTTCGATGTCGATCTTCATGTAGTGGGGCACGCCGTGATGTTGCAGGATGTTTGTAAATTCAACCACCTTGACTTCGATCATGCTGTTTGATGTTCCCAACCGCTGATTGCGATCAGCCCATTCAGCAACCACAGTCCCCCAGGCTGAAACGCGATCGTTTTTGTAAAAGCGAACGCTGTGATGCCCCGCCTTGATTGTCGCCGAGTCGACGATTGCCCCTTCGACAACGGTCAATTGTTCTCGATTGATGAACTCCTTGAATCGGTTTCTGCAGTAGGTTGCCAAGTCCGGGTCTGCCTCGAATGCGACAACACGGAAGTTTTTTCGAAGGTAAAACTCCGTGTCTTGTCCCTCATGCATACCGATGTCATAAATTAGGTCTTGGTGCTTGGGCGTATCATAAAGCTCGTTCATAGATGATCCGCTCGATCTTATTGAGGATTCACTGTGGCGGATGGTAGCACGCTAAGTGAAGCGGCGGTTCGTGATGGGATCAAAGAGTTTTCGTTCTGGTATTTCGGTTTCGGTGGCTAGGTTCCGTGACGCATCATCCGGTGAATTCCGGCTTGCTGTCTCGTATCAATCAACGACTCGGGCGATTTCTTTCCAATGGCTGAAGGGCAACGTCTCACGGAACTTGCTACGCTCGTACGAGGTACTTTAGGGGCCTGCAGGCCCCGATTTCCTGGGTTGTCGCCCCGCTACTTATCGCGCCCCACCTTTTTTTGTCAAAAACCTCTACTTTGTATATACTGAACACTTGAATCGTAGTGTAAATGTGTGTACATTTGTTCCTATTCGGAAGCGGGTTGGCCGCCTCCCCAGAAAACTGGCTTGTTGGATCAAACGAGGGGACAAGAGACATGAAACCGACATCTCTGCTGACTGCATCGACTGTTTTTGTTCTGGCGCTGTTTTTCGCAGGGGAGCACCTTGCTGAGCGTGCGCAAGCGCAGGCGGACACAGCCGTCGAGTTGGTCGTCCAGGACGGCTCTGCGCAGGAATCTGCCAAGACGGTCACGGAACAGCCGATTGCGCGACGACGACTGCCGAATTACTACGGTCAGATTGGCCTGACTGCTGAGCAGCGGGAAAGGATCTACGGCGTCCAGGTGAAGTTTCGGCCTGAGATTCGCGAGCTACAGGAAAAGCTACAGGCATTACAAGCAGCGCAGAGAATGCAAATCGAAGCCGTCTTAACTGCTGAGCAGAAAACAAAACTCGAAACCGTACGCAGCGCCGCAGCGGAACGTCGACGGATGGCCGCGAAAAAGGCGACCGAGGAGGTGAACCCGCCAGCGCCGAAAGGTTAAGCGACAACTTGATGGCACCGGCTGAAGAGCTTGGCAATCCCGCCGGGCGGTCTGTGGGCTGCCGGCGGGATTCCTATTGGGCAGGTCGTTTGCCGCGACGAAGGTCGGCAATTTGCTTGTTCACCTCGTCTAACGAGGAACCTTCGAGGTAGCGCTCGATTTGGCCGCGAAGATCATTGCACATTTTGCGAATTCGCGATTCGGCGACGCGATTTCGTTGGGCTTGAGCCCCATCGACGCCGGGGACCTCGATCCCCGTTAATCGTGCACGATAGACGTCCGCTTTCGGAAGCTCGCCGGCCTCTGCGATATAACGGTCGGCGGTCTCCCAATCATCTTCCTTCGCTCGCCCCAAGGCGAGTGCCATAAGGACTGCGCGACGGGCGACGGTGTCGATCAGTTCGCTTTGCAGCAGGGCAACCTTCCCCTCGGTATCGAGCCGTACCGAATCATCGGGGAGTTGGATGGTCACCGCTTTCGAAGCGCCGGGCACAAATGGCACGCGAACGAGTGTCGAATTGCCGCTACGGACAAACAACCATACCAAAGGCACTTCGTACTTGACGGGAATGGTGACGCGACCATCCCGATCACTGAGCAACACGGCGAATTCCGGCTCGGCATCCTGATCTTTGGGGTCGCCATAAATGACCGAAACCCGATGGCCAATGAGTTGCTTGTCGGGATACTGCGTTAACGTGAGAGACAGGTCGGTTTCGTCGACGATGGGGCGTACGACAGTGGCGACTGAATCGACACGCCTCCGGTTCGCTCCGGTTAATGCCATTCGCAGGGCGGAATGAACCTGGCAGGTAATTCGGGCCCGATTGACGTTGGTGACGTCGAGGTAGGTCCAGGGGACCGGTTTGACGTCGCGAACGACTCGTTTCGTATCGCGATAGCGGAAGAACGGTTGCAACAACGATCCTTCGCGTAGCTGGCGAGCCTCGGGGTTCGTGGGGAACAATTCGCCGGCAAGCAAACGCGTTTTAACCACATCGATTTCGGCGCTTTCGATATGCACAATCGGATGAAACGTTTGACCCACAACAGCGAAAGCGGCCGCCGCGACCCTGCGTCGATCAACGACTCGGGTGGTCACAGGAGGAGAGGCCACTTCGGTAATCGTATCGTACTCGAGGCTGCTGACATGGTAGTCGGCCCCGGAAACTGACACCGAAACGAGAAAGACCTTGTCCCAGTCGTCGAGTAGATATCGACCCTTCAAAGACTCTTGCGAAACCTGCCGCAGGCTGTCACGCGAAACCGGCATCAGCCAAGGATTGACTTCCGTCTTCAGTTCCCACATTTGACCGTAGTTGCGGTCGACGAAATCGGTAAATTCTTGGATGACCAGCGGCCTGAAGCTTCCAGAAAACTGCGAGGTTGATTCGAATGCGAAGGAAACGAGCACGCGATAAGGGCGCAATTCGACCGGAATTTCTTCGAGTATTTCGAGCTTACTTTTTTCCGGCGCTTGCGGCTTGGCCTCGGAATTCGCAGCGGCGTTGTCGGTTGTTGCTTCCGCGTTGTCCGTCGTCGTGGGTTGAGAATCCTGAGCCGAGACAGCAGGCAATTGCCCATGAAAGAGCAGCGGGACAAGCAGGGCGATCAGCCGAACAGTGGCCGGGCATCGATCGCGAACCGACATGGGGTGAAACAACATACCTAACATCAATCCAGGGCGTACCAAGGTTCGACAATCCAGCGTTCGACATCCTGGTAGGCATGCATCGGACGCTGTGGAAAGCCGCGAATATTCTTCCGAAAAACGATATAGCCGTCGATTTCCCATAACGGAAACAGAAATGCTTCGCCGTGTAGTTGGCTGTGTAGTTTATGGCAAAGTTGAACGGCGGAATCGAAGTCGCTGACCTTGTCCATGGCAATGAGTTGTTGACGCAGCCAATCGGGAATATGCGTGAGCGATGTCACGCGGGCCCGCGGTTCGAGCGTCAACAAAGGCCACAGATCGATAATCGGTTCGGCGAGTTGCACCGTGCGATACACCAGATCCCAGGCAGGTGCGTCGTCCGGCGTTGTGGCGGGCAATTGGTCGGGGGTAAGCACGACGACCGTTATTCCAATTCGAGCCCAGTGCTTGACCATTTCTTTCGCGGTGGCTTGCAGTACCGGATCGCTTGGACAAAGGAGTTTGAGTTCGGGAATCTTTCCCTCGAAATGCTTCCGCGCGGCAACGGCGAGCGCGATCGAGACAGGTAGGTTGTGCTCCCGGGGGCGGACCAGCGGGTTATAAGCCGCACTGCTGCGCGGGATTGGTGCAGAAACCAATCGGCCGCCACGGGCGTCGGGATCGCGCAGAACCGTCTCGCGTAGCAATTTCTCGCGATCGAGGCCATATGCCAAAGACCGCCGCAGTTCGCGATTGATCAAAGGAGTGCTACGGGGATTGATTTGAATCACATGTGATGTCGGCATGCCAAACCGCTGCACGAAGAAGCGGTCGTCTTGGGCCAGGACTGGGGTGTCCCAAGGCTGTAATTTGGGCAGCATCGACACGTCGCCCCGCAGAAGCCCCTGCACAGCCTGGTCGTAATTATCGTAGCGTTTTTCAATAATCTCGCCGACGTGAAATTGGGCGACGTTGTCGGGTTCGGGCATCGAGCGCCGAAAAATGACCTCGTCTGCGGTTTGATTTTGAACCGTGAATGTGGGCAAGACTTTGAAGAAGTCTGATGTATTGTTCTCTGCTGCTTTGCCATTTCGATGTTGAGTCGCCAATGGAATGGCGAACAACCCTTCCGTCCGAACCGGTACTCGCCCGAAATGAACCGAAAACTCGAACGGAGAACGTGACTGAATCGATTCGACATAGTCATGAAACCGTTCATCGAAGGCGGGGCTCGCTGGATCGACGCGATCGGCTAGCCGGGAAATGACGGTTGATGCCAGCGCCGGCTGCTGAGACTCCCAATAGACGCGATTCGGGCGGAGCGTAAAGACAATCTCCCGTCCGAGATCGGTTGGTTCCCATTGCTCGAAAAAGTTCGTGCGGTAGTGGGCGGTTTCGTCTACGCGATCGATCTCGAACAATCTTCGGCGGGTCAAATGGTCAAACCGTCGATTGGCGTCGCTTTCGAATGGGCCGATCACATCGGGACTGGCCAATTCGACCGTTCCCACCTTAAGTCGCTGCCAGCGAATGGCGGCTCGCCGGTGGACGGCCCGTAGGTTGGGCGTCCGTGGCCAAATTCGGGCCGCCTCTTCGGCCAAGGACAACGCGTCGGCATGATTGTCTGACGATGTGGCTGCGTTGGCCTTGTTAAGCCTGCTCTGCGCTTCCGCCAGAAATTGATTGGTCCATTTGGCGACAACAGAGTGTTCAGGTTCCATGCGGGTTAGCTCTTTAAGAAAGTAGCGTCCCCGCCGATAGTCCTGTTCGGTGAATGCACCGGAGATGATCCGATCGATGGCTTGCCCCAAAGAAGCAGACAATCCGGGAAATGCTCTGTCGCGACGATGCAGTTCTTTGAGTGGGATGAGCGCGAATTCCAGTTGGTTCTCGCCGAGTCGCTGACGTGCTTCTAGCAGCAAAAGCCGATTGCGAGCTTCGGCGGATCCCGGCCAGTCGGGGTGGCGTCGCTCGAGAACGATCAGCATTTCAAAGGCTTGCTGTAACTTCCCCTCTTCCAAGAGTAGCCCGATACGCTGCAACATCAGATCTTCATGATAAATGATGTCTTTCACGTATCGAGAAACGTTCAACTGATAAACGGTATCGTCGGCATCGTCGGCAAGCACCACATCGAGATACCGCAAGCGGAGAACACGCATTTGGTATCGTTCGCGGTCTTGAAGATTGGGGGGACGATTACGAACCAATTCGTCGAGTTGTTTTTGCAGCGTCTCCACAGCGTTCGGGCGAATCGAAATCGGCTCGACGATCAACACTTCGTCGTTCCGCACGACAATCCAATCGACTGGTCGCTCTTGCAAAAGTTGTTGGACAGTCGGGACGGGGAGATCCTCGAGCTTCGGGAGCGGCGCGTCCTTAATCTCGATGGCATCGGGAAGATCGGTGTTGTTTTGTCCGCGAACCTGCGTCTGCGGCACGGCTGCGATGGCGGAGAATGCTATTAACATGAAAACGGCGGTTGAGTGCCGTTTTGCATTCCGTGGGGGCTGCAACCAGAGCGCGGCGGCGTTGACGAAAGACCCAAATTCGGATCGAACATTCATGGAGCGGCCTCCAGAATGGATTCAATGCGGTACAAACTGCCGTCGATCGTTCCGGCGGTCAGCGATCGGCCGAACGAAATTGGTCCGGAGGCCAGCGGCTGCCCGGTTGTCGAACGGTTTTTGACTTCTCCACTATTGGTGTCGAGAGCCAGAATTTCACCGTCGCGTAGCGCGACGACGAGGTAACCGCCTGCGGAAAATGGTGCACCTGCGAGGCCGCTGCCGCCAAGGGGCAACGTCCAACGGTCGGCCAGTTCGGGTCCGACTTCAACGCAGTGCAATTCATTCTCGCCCGTTTCGACAAACAGAGAATTCTCAACCAACCACAGGTCGTTCGAGACCGTTCCTTGAAACTGTCGCTCGGCTTTTGGCTCTAATCCTAATGCGTCGAGGACCTGCAGTCGGCCTGTCGAATCGGCGACAATAACCAAGTTCTGCGAAACGATGAAACCAACATTCACCGGAGCTTCAAGTTCGACCCGGGCAACTTCCGCCAAATGGGGGACGGGTGACGTTCGAAATTCGAGTCGTACCAGCCGGCCGGTACTGTCGCACGCCACCATTTGATTGTCCGATAGCGCTTGAACCGACGTCCAAGTCCGTGTGCCCTCGGTTTCGACGATGGGTAGAAAATCTTCTCCGACTCGACGACCGGAACGTTGGATCATTCTTAAGCGTCCCGGCAACGGGAGAACGATGTTTCCACCAATAAGAATGGGGGCAGCTTCCAAGGGTTCTTCCAATGGGACTTTTTGCTCGATTTGTCCTTGCGTCGTGACAGTCCATAAGAAAGGTTCGGGTGCACCGCAGTAAGCGGCAAGCCGTCCGTCGGCAAATTGCGTTGCTCGCAACGGGTCCTGGAGGGATTCGGGCAACTGGAGTTGTGCATCGGCACGGAACTTGAAGCCGCCCTGTTCTAAGAGACGCTGATCTACAAAAAACAAGTCGCCCCCTTCAGTCAAGCAGAGTACGCCTTGATTGCCGGCAGGCACGGCCTGCACAATGCTCTCCCCGACGGTTGTTTTCCATTCGCTGGTCATTGGACCCCGGTCGACGCGTGTGAAGACAACTCCACCGCTGTGCGGCAGTCGTCGGCCGACAAACAGGAACTGCCCAATCGTTTGTAGCGGCTGGGTACTAATACCGATGGCGATTTTCTGGGGGTCGAGCTGAATCGCGTCGGCTTTGACTTCGAATTTGCGGAGTGCGCTGCTGGCAAGCCACAGTTGTCCGTCCGGTCCGGCGGCAAGAAACAGCGGACTCGGCGTCGGCGATTCCAATTGGAATGGGGCGACGGGAGTCATGGTCCGCTGATTGGGATCGTCCGAGACTGTGAAAGCAGCGATGCGTTCGTCGGTCGAGGGGACAAACAATTGGTTTCCGCGGAGGATTGGCCGATCGATAACCTGCCCCGCAACTCGCACGCTGTTCTTTTCAACGAGCGACTGACCGATGTTCGACGTGTCGAGAATCCGCAGGCGACAACTGTCGGCTCGATCGTTTTCGGAGATGAGTAATAGAGAGCCCATGGTGGCCAGCGGCGCGCGGATCGAACCCGCTTTATGCTCGAGATAAGTCACCGATTGGCATTCCAACGGGCGGACGGTCAGGGTGTAGATGACCTCGCGATCTCCCGCGACAATCAAGTAATCGCCGTCCGATGTAAGTGCAGGCGACCCGGTGAGGTCCTGAGAAAACTGCATTTCGGCAGTCATGCGGCCGCTGCCCAGGTCGATTTTGTAGAGTTTTCCACCCCGAACGGCGACGTAGATTTGACCACCGTCGACCAACGGGGTTCCCGTGACAACATCATCCAGTTTTTGCCGCCATACCAGGCCACCGGTGTTACGATCCACGACCGTGAGTTCGCCAGAGTTGGTATCGAAATAGAGCACGCCGGGAACGGATGTCGTGACCTCAAGTGGAAAGAAGGGTGAGTCGAGGCCGATGACCCGTTTCCAAACCGGGTCGCCTGTCACGGTATCGATGGCATAGCACGAGTCTTTGGCGACGGCGATGACAGATCGTCCCTCGGAAATGTCGCTGGTCAGTGAGCGAACATGCAGTACCAACGTGAGCGGTTTCTGAAACGCTTGTTGCGGTTCGGTTGTTGAAGCGTCCCGACTGCGATCAAGTGTTTGGACCAGCTTGCGCTCTGTGTCCAAGATTTGGCTCATCCGCTGGGCGAGCGTTCGGTCATTTTCCAAATCGGAGTATCGCTCGAGTAAACGACGCCGTGCCTCCAGAGCCTGCATCGGTTGTTGGTTTTTGAGGTATTCGTCGATTTCCGCCAATGCGGCATCGATCGTTTCTTGTTTGAGGACGGCAGCTTCGGCCTTGATTTTCTCCGCTTCGATCTGCGCGAGGATATCAGTGGGGGGCGCATCCTTGGGGGAGTAGCGCTCCAGAATCCGCTGGCCGGAATCGATGTAGGCCAATACCTCACGTTTTTTGGTCGATTGCGCGGTTTTCGCCGCACCGAGCGCGATATCTTTGCCGTACTCGGCCAACTCGGCATGGTGCTCGGCGAACTCTTCATGGTCGCGGTGTCGGTCGATGAAGTCTTGAACTTCGGTGACACCCTTTTCCCAATCGGGTGTCGAGCCGGTAATTTCCTTCAGGACGCGGGCCCGGCTTAGTTCGAACCAGGCCTGCGGATAGTAATCGTCCTTGGTACCGTAAATGGTAATGAATTCCATGTACTGATTAATTGCCGGCGTGAAACGGCCTTCTTCCAAGGCGGCGTGCGCGGCGTCGAACATTTGTTGTTTCGCATCGCGACCAATAATGAACCAGAATGTCGCGGAAATCAGCAGCAGCGAAACGGCGCCGACGACCATGGTGATGACAAAACGATTTCGCAGAATATCCTGCTCGCCTGGTCGTGCCGGCGGGGATTCGAATTGGGACTTGACGAAGCCCAGCGCCTGCCGAACTTTCCCGACCTCGGGTTCCATATCGGTCAGCGAAAAATCAGCGCCCCGATCGGAATCGTCGTCGTCAGTTTCTTCTTCGAGATAGTCTTCGAGTGAACCGTCCGCATCGTCGTCTTCGAAATCGTCGACGTCGTCGTCCCATTCGTCTTCGGCGGTTGTCCGGCGTCGTTTACTCATGGCATCGCATTCAAAAAAGGCAATCCAGGTCCTATGAAAAGTCGCATCGGATGGTCGTTGCGCTGATCACAAATGTTGCAGTTGGTCAGGTTCTATGTTTCCGCGCTTCCAGTTGTGGCGACGCGGATCTTCTGCATTCCGACCGCGTTCGCGGCGTCGATCACAATCACCACCGTTTCGTGCAGTGCACGTGCGTCTGCTTCGATAACAATTTCGTATTTGTCGGCTTCGAGGCGTCGATCTTCCAGGGCGCCAACGATGTCGCGGGGGTCGGCCAGGGGTTCGTAGTCGACGGAAATAACGTTTTGATCGTCGATCTGCACGATGATCGATTCTTCCTCGTATTCCTCGAGCGTTTGCATTGTTTGCTGGGCACCCTGTTGATCGGGGTCGGGCGGCGGCACTTCCAGCGACTTTTGCATGCTGAACGAGGCTGTAATCATAAAGAAGATCAGTAAGAGAAACGTGACATCGACCATGGGCGTGAGATCCATTTCGTCGAGTTCGCTTTCGGCTCCTCTCAAGACGAAATCGTCGTCTTCGCCCGGTTCCTTGGCGACTTGCCAGGCCGCTGTCTCTTCCGCAGAAATCGGTAGAACCGAGCCCGGGGTAGATTCGGCAGCCGATTCGGCCGCAGGCTGTTGGGCGTCCTCATCCATAGACGATGTGTCGGACTGCTGCGTGTCGTCCTCCGCGAGAGGGCCGGCCGTCGCAGTTTTGTCAGCATCGTGAGTTTGAGTTTGCTCGTCCTCTGCCTGTGTACACGACTCCGATTGTTCAGCAACGTCGTCGCGCGGAGTCTCTTCGCTAAGTTCTTGGTCCGCTGCTTGCTGGGGAGTGCTGGATGGCTTGTCAGCCTCGGGTGGGGCCGACTCGCGTGTGCTGTCTGCGGTTGTAGGCGGTGACGATTCTCGAGCAGTCGGTTGCGATTCCGGCTGCTGCTTTGTTTCGGCCGGCGCTTGATCGGATGTTTCGTCCGGTTTCGCTGCCGGAATTTCAGGAATGCGCATCGCCGTTTCGCATTTCGGGCATTTCACGGTCTTTCCGGAAAGCTTTCTCGAAATGCTCAACAGTTGCTGGCAGCCAGGGCAACGAATTCTAATCGGCATAAATCACTTCAAACGATGTGGAAACTCATGTCGCTTGTATCTATTGCGCCTTTTTGTCTTGAACGCCAATCACAAATTTGACTCCTTCGAACGATGCCAAGACTTTGAGCACTTCTTGGACAAATCCGTGGGGGACTTCGCGGTCGGCTTTGACGATGGCGTTCATCATGTCTTGATTGACGCTTTCGTCGACATAGGCATTTAGTTCTTCTAACGTCGTCTCAGTCATGGCATCGCCGACGTGAATCGAAGGTGCGTCGGCATGAACGGCGCCCGGTGGTTTGATGAGGATCATCATCGACTTATTGCTGTCGACGCCGATTCCGTATTCGGCAATCGGAATATTGACCGGGTCGTCCTGCTGCATCGTTGATGTGACCATAAAGAAGATCAGCAGCAGAAACGTGACGTCGATCATGGGAGTGATGTCGAGTTCAGTTTCGGAACTTCTATTCCGGCTGACCAGCGCGTCGTCGCCCCCACCACTTGCAATCGATTTTCGACCGGCCACGATTATTCGCCTCCGGCTTGGGTCATGGAAGCCTCCAGGTCATCCAGAAACACCCCCAGATGTTCCTGGACGGAATCCTGAAATTTGCCAAGCCGCACTTGAAGCCAAGCGCCGGCGAGGACCAATGGAATGGCCACCGTCAGCCCAAGAGCCGTTGTCAGCAATGCGATACTGATATCGTCGGCAAGCTGGCTCGGATCGGTACCGGTGGCTTGCATGGCGGCAATCTTGCCGAATGCTGCAATCATGCCAAGCACGGTTCCCAGCAATCCAAGCATCGGTGCGCTTTTGACGATGGTGGCAATCCATGAGGCCCCATATTCGAGGTCGGCCAGGATTTCGCGTTCGAAGTTCTCCGCCAAAACACGCCGCAATTTATTGAGGCCGCGTGATCGATTTGCCAAAGCGACAATGATCAATTGTGGGACCGCCTTAGCCCAGTATCCGGGGGAATCGCAAAGTTCTTCGACAGCGGCAAAATCACGGCGCTGCAAGTGTTCGCCAACGTCGGTGAGGAAGGCCTCGGCTGCGGCCTGCGAAGCGAACCGTTTTTGAGCGATTCGTCGGGCCAGCAGAATGACCCAATAAGCGCCGCCGAGTGCGGCAATGGCTAAAGCGCCGTAAATGAGCGTCGCACAAAATGAGACAATCGTTGCAGAATCCATCGTTGTTAGATCATTTCAAACTAAGGAAGAGAAACTCAGAGATAGGTCAGCCTGGTTACAACAAATTCATAACCGCCCGACCGGGCCTTTTGCACAACAAAGTAAGTTCGGCTGATTTGTTCAACCGGCTTCCGACTTTTATCCCGTTCCAACCTGGCGAGCAATCCTTCAGTTTTGGGGGGATAGAAATGGAGGATGAGGTCGCGGCCGACGTCGATTCCCGCCTTGCGGAACAGCTTGGAATCGGCCTCACGTCGATTGCCGCCCTGCCAGGTCATGTACAGTCGGGTTTCTCCTTTGCCGGTGTTCACCGTTCTGACTTTGGGGCGAGCGGCCGTCAGGTTGGAGATGATGTACAGCTTTCCCTCATCGGCTTTCAAGACACCCAATTCAATGCCGAAGAATTCCAATTCCGAGGCATATTGTTCCACGGTCGCGCGGTCGGAAAAGCGTATGAACCAACGTTGAGAACGTGGCATTCCCGAAACGCCCGGTCCCATGCCGAGCGCTCGGCGGCCAGTGCCACTGGCGCTGCCGACCTTGCCGGTATTCTCGGCGGCGGTGTCGAATTGTTCTTGTGTTTGTTGGGAGGCGACGTCGGCCAGATCAACGACCACCTCCAGCATTTCCTGGATTTCGCTTTCTTCGGAGGGAGTTTCGGCCAGCGATGGATCGGGAATCTCTTCTTCGGGCGATTCCAGGTTCAAGGTTTCGTCGACGAAGCCGTCAGGTTCACCGCCGGGCAGTTCGATCAATTCGAGCGGGATGGCATCGATCGGGGGTGGGCGGCGATTGAGAAACCAAATTGTTCCGAGGATCAGCGCGGCAATTGTTAGAGCAATGACAACCGTAATCAGCGACGAACTCACACGCTCATACGTCGTGACGCGTAATACGGGAGTTGAGTTTTTCGGCTCCGTCGCCGGTTCCGTTGTTGCCATGTTTTACTTTTGTTGATTGAGTTTCAATTCGGCAATGTCGTCGCGCTTGGTGTAGGGTCGGTTTTCGTAGTACCAGCCTCGCCAACGCTTGAGCGCTTCGGTCCGCCATTTCTCCACGGCTGCGTCCTTCTGGGCTTGCCTGGCGTTGGCAGGGAGTCCTTCCAAAGGGTTGTCGGGCATTCCCAGTCCGCGCGGCATGCGTGTCATTGTGCACAATGCGTTGCGCGCTTCAACGATGACGTCAACATCCGACTCTTCCAACGCATCGATCATGGCGGGAACGAGCTGCATGTCGTCGCAGCGGGCCAATGCCCATAGGGCTGTTCGGCGGATTTCGGTATCGGGGTGTTTTACCAGTTTCAGCAACGTCTCTTTCTGTCCAATCAGTTCCTCGCGGTTACCGATTTGCACCTGCTCGACAATGGCCGTCTGTGCTTCTTCGAGGCTGAGCTTCGTCGGATCAGAAAGTTCCGCAAGCAATTCGTCGATCGGCGTCTTGGGTTTTTCTTCTTCAACGACTTTTCCGTCTTTGACTCGAACCTGACTTAGGTCATCGGCGAGGCCGCGGCCACCAGCTAATAAGCCGTTCCCGACATCATCCGGTTGTGGGATCCCAACCAGTTTTCCCGTCGAGCGACTAAGAAACAAAATTGCAAAACTCGTGGAGGCCACCGTTGTCATGGAGGCATTCTTACGATTCCAACTACCGTCTTGCTGTTGAGTGTTCATCAAGTGTGACGCGCCCTCGGTATACCAATCGTGGTTTCCGATACGCTGCAGATTTCGTAGGGCGGCCATTCGTTCGAGGCAGTACAGATAATAGTTCTCCCCCCAGGCGTTGTTGTGACTCGAACTCGGACGGCTGACGGTGAACCGCGTTGCGATCCAGCCAACACCCCGGCCCATCGCTCGGTCGAGTTCCTCGCGTGTCACTAATCGCTCGCCTTCGGGTACTTGCGTGAAAGGGTCGAACTCTTCTCCGTCGCCCCCTTCATCGATGGCTTCTTCAGCTCGTTTCTTTTCACCTTCGCCGAAATCGATGCGCTCCAAGATTCCGTAGGTTGTATAAACTGACGGTTTCTTGGGGTCATCCTTCTTCGATTCGGAATCGCCGACGTTCGAATCGGGGGTAACGATGCCGGCTGCGGGCGTCTTCTTTTTTTCTGCGGGGAGGTTCAGTTTGATCACGCCGAGGCAACCGGCCCCGGCCGCGGTCATACTGTGCAGCGGATCGACGACGCCGGACTGGGCGTGATAAGGGAAGCCACCTTCATTTTTAGCCTGCGTGGTCATCAGCCACTTCGCTGCGCGGTTCCAGGTGTCGAGTGGTACTTCGACTCCGGCACGACGCGCGGCCCACAAGCCCAGAATCGCATATTGCGTGATACTCGTATCGCCGCCATTATTCTGATTGGGGTAATCCCATTGCCCGGGTGACCGTTGATTGCTGACCAAGTATTCAACGATCACTTCCATCTCGGCTGCGTATTGGTCACCACCGGCTGCCTCGAGCATCATCAGGTCGATACCCGCCTCATACACGTGGTGACCGAACGGTTCGTAACTTCCCTGCTTGATCTTGTCTTTGACGAATTGGATGGATTTGGCAATTAACGGCTGGTTGGGGGGTTCGCCACCGACGAGCATGGCGTATGCGCCCAGGCTGGTGTTTCCATCGCCAATTCCGAATCCCGCCTTTTTCAGGAACGTGACCCCTCGCCGAATCGATGCCTTGACCGCCGAGTTGAGGTTTTGGGCCGATACCGGATCGACGCTGATTGTCAGCGTTATCAACAGGCTTAACAGAATGCGACCTGCCATAGGTCTTCGCCATGCACGAAACGAGGCGCACATATTCAGCTCCCTAGAACAAGGGGAAACACAGTGCCAAGCTGGAAATTAGGGAAGTGTCGCCGAACACGAACCTTCATAGTATTCCGCTGTAGAATCACTGTCAACAAGCTCCGGACGGTGCTCAAGCAGCCTCACTTGCTTGCTGGGAACTCTACGGTTTGGTGTCGTGACAATGGCATGTCGATTCGCCGCATCCCGGACACCCGTTTCCGTATTTTTCGAGGAAAGCCTGCTGCAAATCGACTTGGGCGACGTTGGCAATCGTGGCGAGCCAGGCGAGCACGTCGGCAAATTCGCCGGCGGCTTCCTCTGGCGTTCCCTCTCTGAGCGAAGATGCCAGTTCGCCGACCTCCTCAATCAGCCACATGAACGTTGCATCGATGCCCCGAGCTTCGTCTTTGTGGGAGTACATTTCGCGAATGAGGCTTTGCACATCGGAAAGATCGAACGACTGTCGGTCGTCTGGAGTATTCATTTTGCGTGTTGTCCAATTCTCTGGCTTTCAACGCATTCTCAACGCCGTTCGCCGCGTCGTGTTGTCGAAACGATGGCGGTTGGAGAACGTTCGCGAGACTGTGGCTCGAGAGATTGGCGCAATTATAGCGGCACAGAAAAAAGCCGCGACTCTGCGTTCGTAGCAAAGTCGCGGCTTGAAAAACAAACCTCTCAGAGATTGCGACGGTGGAGTCGCTGCGAGAAGGGCGGGCATCGGGCCATGCTATGCATGCGCCTTAAGTTGATGCCGGCCCACGCTAAGGGTTTGGAACCTCCGACGGAATCATGAGAGAGAGGTTTGATTCTTTTGGTACGATGATTTTGTTCAGATTGCTGCTCTTTGACACGAAGTGGGGACGAAAACCGATAGTCCTATTTATTCGCCAGAAATAAAGATCGGCAAAACACTCGCTGCAGTTGCGGTCGGAATTGCAGTTTTTATTTCATTTTTCGATCGAGTGCGGAATTCCCGGATGGATTTGATTACGATTCTTTGAAAGGTGGTAGCGATGTGAGGCGGGTGTATACCGCAACTTTCCCAGTAGGGGAAGGGCGATTTTGGATTTCTTTTCTTCGTGGAACTTTCAATTGGTATTGACGTCGTCGATGCCCAAAACCGGAGAGGAAACAACCATGAGCAATGTTTGGGCTTCAGCGATTGTTCGCCGAGAATTCCTGAAATTGGGTAGCCTGTCGGCAATATCTTTGGCGGCCGGCACGCATTGGCTGCAAGCCGCAGAGTCATCAGATCCGTATGGCGGATTTAAGATGACCATTCAAAGTTATTCGCTGAGGGGATTCGACGCGAAAACGGCATTGTCGCATACAAAAACGTTGGGGTTGTCCTATTGGGAGGCCTGGCCCAGACACATTCCGATGGGGACTGTGCCAAAACACATCCAAGAACAAAAGGCGCTGTTAGCGGACGCGGGGGTCACTCTATTGGGTTACGGTGTGTTGCCGTTCGACGAAAACGAAACAAAGACGCGAGAAGCGTTCGACTTCGCCAGCGAGATGGGCATTCCCTCACTTAGCGCCAATCCGAAAAAGACCGATGCGACATTCGACCTGTTGGATCGTATGGTCGAGGAATACGGTGTCGCGATTGCGATTCATAATCATGGTCCCGGGTCACTGTACGACAAAATCGACGATGTCGTCGAACGCGTTAAGGATCGGCACCCGAAGATTGGCGCCTGCGTCGACACCGGGCACTATCTGCGGAGCGACGAGGATCCGGTCGAAGCGATCGAACGACTCGGCGAGCGAGTCTTTGGCGTGCATTTAAAAGATGTGAAGTCGTTCACGTCAGAGCAAGACGCCCAGAAATTTCTTGATGATGCGGGACAAAAAGAGGGAAGAATCCGCGACAACAAGATCATGACGATTTTGGGGCAAGGGGATTTGGATGTCGTCGGCTGCCTGCGCAGTTTAAGGGCGCTTGACTACAACCACGCACTTTCTTTGGAGTACGAAGAGAATAAAGATAACCCACTGTCTGATATCGAGGTTTGCCTAGATACGGTCCGCAAGGCGGTTGCAAAGCTCGGTTGACGGCAAGACGTCGGCTGACCGTTCGGCGATGGCATCGACCCGCGGTCCTATCCGCCGGTTTGAATCCGTCGTGTTAAAGTCGCCGATCGAACGCGGCAAGCGAAGTGCCCTTAGCGTTTCAGATTGCTCTTCATCAGCACCCAGCCGAAGAATGCGATGAAAATCAGCAGTCCGGCATACTCCATCGGGCTGAGATTGCGCCAGGAGTTGGAGAGAAACTGGCTGTAGTATTCGAGGTAAGACGAAAGTTTGTTGGAGACTTCGCGTACCATGTTTCGCCTCGATGTGCGAATGAGAGGATCACTTGGGTCGGCAGATTCGCTCAGATCCGCAGAATTGTCATGATCGCGGCGGGAATCGAACTGTGGTCAAACCGGTTCCGCCGAATTCCGATTCCGGGAAACCTAGCCCACAAACGAGGGGTGGGCAAATCGACAGTCAGCCGTTCGGCAGAAAACGGCAAGAATCGGTTTCAAAACCCGATTGTGCCCGATTTTCAAGCCCACACTTTCCGCATCGTGGATGCGTATGAGAGGGATTTGAAACTGCCTGTTACGAAATCAGCACGAGATTATCGCGATGCACGATCTCGGCATAAGGGAGGCTTCCCAGGATGTTGGGGATTTCATCCGTGCGATGGCCGGCAATCGCGCGAATATCGCGTGAATCGTAATTGGTCAGTCCGCGCGCGAATTCTGTTCCATTGGCATCGGCAATGGAGACAAGTTCCCCCATGGCAAATTCCCCTTCGACGCCGGTGATGCCAATGGCGAGCAGAGACCGGCCTTTTTGCGCTAAGGCGTGGTGGGCACCTTCATCCAAAACCAGTCGCCCCTTGGGAGAGACGGTATAGCCGATCCATCGTTTCCATGCGGGAATTGCTGCACCTTGGGCCAGGAATAACGTGCCGACTTCTTGGGCATCGATGATCTTGTCGAGGACTGTTGAGTCCCGACCGTTGGCGACAATGACGTTTTCCCCGACGGCGGTCGCCGTTTTGACGGCTTCCAGTTTCGAATGCATTCCGCCGGTGCCTCGCGTGCTACGCGTAGCGACGGTGGCTTTTGTCAGGTCGTCGGTCCACTCTTCGACGAGAGGAATGACACGGCTATCGGGCTTCGCCGGGTCTCCGTCAAAAAGTCCATCGACAACCGACAAAATTACCAATAATGGGGCCGGCACGAGATTGGCGACCATTGCCGCCAAGTGGTCGTTATCTCCGAAACGAATTTCGTCGACGCTAACGGTATCGTTTTCGTTAACGATGGGAACGACTTTGAATTCGAAGAGAGTGTTAATCGTGTTGCGGACGTTGAGGTACCGAGCGCGCGTTTTGAAATCGTTGGCCGTTAACAGCAATTGCGAGGCGTGATAACCATGTTTTTGCAAGCAATCATCGTAGGCGCGAATGAGTCGTGCCTGCCCTGTGGCGGCCGTCGCTTGCAAATGGGGCAGGTCGCCCGGCCGTTTGCTGATTCCCAGCAGGCCCATTCCGGCGGCCACAGCTCCACTGGAGACGACAATGGCCTTGCGTCCGGTTGCATGAATGCGATGGATCTGTTCGACCAGCGCACTGATCCGTTGCGTATCGAGCGAATCGTCGTCTCGAGAGAGAACGTTCGTTCCGACTTTGATCACCAAAGTCTGCGCCGTTTCGATGATTTCGCGTCGAACCAGATTCTTCATTGATCTTCTTGGGAATCCTCGATTTTCCCACAAAGGCTACCGACTGACGGGCTCGAGGGATAGGGCCCGAAAACGCCTGTGTGGCTGCAAATATCTTGTTGATGTTTATCGCATTTTGCCAATCTCGAAAAGTGATAAGGAATTCCGATTCTAAACAGTTGGTTGCACAACAGGGCAACGCTATGATGACCCTGTGGGCAATTGATGACGTCTGCCGACACGGATCCGTTAGCGACAGCCCACAGAAACGTGTTTTAGGGATGCCGCGGATCTGGCAGGTGTTAATATCACTCTGAAGGGAATCGCCAGTCCTGGTGGTTCTATGGACGCTTTCCTTGTCGCTTCCGGAATGATCCCGAATGGCGGAACTCTATCACGAATGCGGAATTGCTGCGGTTTATCACCTGCCTGGGGCTGAAACGAGTCCGTTGACGCCACGTCAGGACCAGACCGAAACGTCCCGATTGATTCCCCGATTACTGCTGGACATTCAGAATCGTGGGCAACTCGCGGCTGGAATGACAGCCTACCACCCTGAGCGGAATCAGTTGATCGACACGCATCGGGATGTGGGAACGGTCACCGAGGTCTTCCATCTGAACCATCAATTCAAGTTTGAGCAATTGATGGAGGAATACGCCGGTCGGGCGGCGATTGGACATGTCCGATACGCGACTTGCGGAAAGGACGACCGAAGTTACGCTCAACCGTTCGAGCGGCACCATATCGAGAAATCGAAATGGTTCAGCTTTGCCTTTAACGGCCAACTGGCCAACTATCCTGAACTACGGGACGAAGTTCTTTCGGAGTCAAACTTTCATTTGGCGCGCGAAACCGACACCGAAATCCTGATGCACCTGATCAGTCAGGATATTTCGCGGCGAAGCAAACCAGATCATTTGGACCTGCTCACCGAGCTGAGCGGCCGATTAGACGGTGCCTATAACATCGTCTTCTTAAATGCCCTAGGCGACATGTTCGTCGCCCGCGATCCCTTGGGGATTCGCCCTCTCTGTTACGCGAAGGACGGCCCGCTGTTTGCCGCCGCCAGCGAAAGTGTCGCTTTGTCGAATATGGGATTTCCCGAATCGAGCATCAAAAGCTTGCCCCCCGGGTGTGCGGTCATCATTCAAGACGGCGAATTCTCGATCAAACAATTTGTGGCCCCGCGTCAGCCGGCGCACTGCTTTTTTGAATGGATCTATTTTGCCAACGTGGCCAGTACGTTGGACGAACGAAGTGTTTACCTGGCAAGAAAGCACTTGGGCGAGGAACTTGCCGATTTGGAAGACGTTCCGATCGATGATGATACAATCGTTGTCCCGGTTCCCGATACCGCCAAGGCGGCTGCAGACAGCATGGCGTATCGACTGAATGTTCCATCACTGGAAGGGCTGATTCGCAACCGATACGTTGGGCGAACCTTTATCGAGGGTTCGAACCGGGCGGACAAGGCCAGAGCAAAGTACACGCCATTACCAGAGGTGATGGAAGGGAAACGTGTTTTGCTTGTGGAAGACACGATTGTTCGCTCGACGACGATGAAGGCGCTCATTTCCCAAGTTCGAGAGCGTGGGCGAGCCAGCGAAGTCCATGTTCGAGTGGCATGCCCGCCGATCATCGCGCCCTGTTTTTACGGAATTGATATGTCGACTGTTTCCGAGCTGTTTGCTCCGAAGTTTTTCGAGGGGGTCGCGATCACGCCTGCCGTCGAGCAGGAAATGGCCTCGACTCTAGGGGCAGACAGTTTGCGATACCTTCCGTTGGATGCCATCTCTCGTAGCATCGGCATTGGTGGTGATTCTCTTTGCCAGGCGTGTATCGACGGTTGTTATCCTACTCCGGCGGGGACGAAACTCTACCAACTTGCGTTAGGCAACCGGACGGCGAATGAGGAACAGCACCAAGGTCGTACCTACGATACGACTGTCAGTGCTTCGACTCGCACATAAAACGTCCGACGACAGCAGTTTCAAGACCCTTCGATGCCTCGCCAATGCTGATCTTGTAGGCTTGCTCCTGCCGCGATCATTGCGTTGCGGTATTGCCATACGAACTGAATGACAAGAGATGACCCTCATCGGCAACTTCCCGTTACAGGCGAATGCCGATCCGATTCCGACATTTAGGTCCGCACAACATGCCGACTCATCATGAAATCCAAATCCGAGTGCGATACAGCGAAACCGATGCGATGGGATTCTTGCATCATGCGCAGCATTTCAGTTATTTCGAGATGGGGCGCACCGAAATGCTGCGCGCTTCGGGGGGCAATTACCGCGAAATTGAAGATAGCGGATTATACTTCGTTGTGGTCAGCCTGAACTGCAAATATGTCAAACCAGCTCGGTATGACGATTTGTTGACTCTTCGTACAACACTGGCTTCGTTGTCTCCTGCAAAACTGTGCCATCGCTACGAATTACTTCGTGACGGCGAATTGCTGGCATCAGCTGAAAGTACTCTGGCGTGCGTTGACGGAAACGGCCAGGTTCAAAGGATTCCGTCGTTGCCAGGTCTTGAGCAGTGACAGGGCAGTTTTCCGTTGGCGACCCATGATTTGGCAATGGCCGGAGACAAAACTACAGAAGTTTATTCGCCAAGACCAGGAAAGATTCGTTTCCGAATCTTTGTGTACGCCTTGGCCTCGGAAGATTTCCCCTGAGAGAGATGCTGGAGGATTGCCGGGTCAACAAAAACCGTCGCTGGCTGCTCGAGTTGGTGGGAGTTGGCGGCATTGAGTAGTAGTGTTTTGTCCCCACGACTCAATTGATGGGCATCGCACAATTCCTGAAACAGCATCTTCGGACGACTTAATAGGAATTCCTGGTACCGGCTGCGGTAACGATCCCATAACGCGATCAGCGACCAAAAGAGAACGAATCCGAGTATTGCAAGGATCAGATACCAGTTCTGGCTCGCTGAACCGGACCGGCGCATATATCCGGAAACTTCTCGGCCAAGCTCAGCAAGAATCAGCATGTCAATTCTCCCGATCGGCTACGACGAGGGAAGCGATGTTTCATCGGTAAACACGTTATTCACCGAGTCCGTTTCGTCCTCGACCATTGATGAGCGATTCATGACGATTTCCCGGTGAATCTCCAAGCCGCGTGCGGCTGCTTCTCTCACGCGGGGACTTTCATCTTCTAACGCCGATTCAAGTGACTTGACCGCATTGTCATCGGTAATTGTCGCCAGGATTTCAACCGCCGTCCGCCGGACGTGAGAATCTTCATCGATGGACATCTCGATCAAGGAGTCCACAATTTCGTGATGCAAACCCATCGCCTGGGCAACGCGTGCGGCCCGCATGCGTTTGCGTCGCAAAGGACTGCGGACCTCCTCAGATAGTTTTTGTACGCATTGCGGATCGATCTTTTTTAAGAGCTGCCCTGCTTTTTGGCATTTATCGGGATCCAAGCTTTCGTAAAGCGAGATCACACGGTTTACATCGAATCCGCCCAGTTCGGCCCTGGCCGCTTCCCGAACTTCTTCCAAGGGGCTGTCGAGTCTTTCGACCAACATCGAAAATGCTTCGGGTGTCCCTTGTTGCCGGAGTTGAGTTGTGGCCCAAGCTTGAACGTTGGCGTCTTCTGACACTAAGCCGGCGGAAACAATTCCCTGTGCGGAATTCGTATCGACCGCTGCGAGTAACTCGCTAGCCGCGAGTCGGCCGTTCGTTCCACCGTTTTGGACGATCCATTCGCAAAGCGAGAGTTTTTGCGATTCCGGAAGCCCAAGTTCTTCGATCAATCGAACCATGTTGGCATGCAGAGTTTCCGGGACTTGACTCAGGTACGGCTGATCGGTATCGAGCCACCGAACCGAGTCGATCTGATGAAGATTCTTTTGCTGCATCTTCGTCAGCTTCGCCGGCAACCAGCCCAACAGTCTATTCACAAATGTTGGATCGCAACGCGTTGAGAGAGCTTCAATCGCCTGAGGATGCGGGTAGTTCAGCGAAAAGCTTTCGCATACCAAATCCATAATTCCCGGATGCGTGCTCGTGAGTAACATGTCAGCAGCGAGATTGCGGGTTGCTGTATCTCCCTGCCACAGCGCTTTCTTCACCGCGAAGTGTCCGATATGACCTAACGCCAGCACACCTTCGACAATGGCATCTTTGGCTGAAAGCTCTTGAACCTGGCCGCAGCCCTCGGCCAGACTGCTGAGGATATTCTGCTGTGTACTTTGCGGATTGCGCAATGGTCGTTCGTTCGAGGCGGCTGGTTTCTCTGCAGATTCGGGGTGTAATCGGTCATAAAGGTCGCGAACGAGTTCACGAATAGTCTCTGCGAGTTGCGGCTGGGATTCCAACGGTTCGGACGGCAAGATCGAAACGAGTGTCGGCACCTGATCGAATGCTTGAACGATGCGGATTAGTTCCAGCGCATTCGCCTTGAGTTCCGCCTTTCCGCTGTGGATGCAATGTTGGATGGCCTTGGAAAACGAGGCTGATTCTTGCCGCAGACGTTCGTACACATCAGCGGGGAAGGAGTCCAGGCGCTTGATAATCTCAATTTGCCCGCGTTGACTCTGGCGCTTCAAAAGCGCATCGACACCAGCGAGACGAATCGTGTCGTCGGCGACGTCGAGCGCGGCAATGAGCGTTTCGACGGCATTGGTATTCTTGGACGAAGCCAGGATTTCAAAGGTTGTTGAAACCGCGTCGGCCATGGATCACAGACCCTGTTTGGTTCATTCCGTAAAGAGGTGTATTCTTCGTATCGATATTCCTGCTGAAAGTCTCAAATGTCTCCCGAGTAGGCCTTATGTTCGATATGATTGCCAAGACCGCTTGATTTCCAGCAACCGTCGTTGGACACTGGAATTGTGAACATGTTGGACCAGACTTCAGTGGGAGAATAGAAGAAATGGCGTCTTTACAGACGGCGACCGAGGTCCTGGAGCAAAGTTTCCTGGAGATTCGGGCAAAACTTCTGGAAATTGGCGCGTCGCTCGACCGAATTGAGCGAGCAGAGGACTCGAGTCACTTGAAGAATGATCCACGGCTGGCGCAGATCAGCAGAAGCATTGAAATACTCAATGAGGACGGTTTTGACCGTGCTGAACGGATCCAGCAGGTGTTCAGTGATTCTTACGATCCCAATTGGAACAGTTAAGTGCTGCGGCAAGTTCGTTTAGACGAGTTGCAGCGATTGTGAGTCTTCTTTGAGTTGATTCGAAATTAACGGTGAAATCCGGGCATCGCCTGACAGATCGTTGAGGTTGGTAAAATGTATTTCGTTGATCCACATGTGCACATGATTTCTCGGGTGACAGACGATTATGAGCGGATGGCACGAATGGGTTGTGTGGCGTTGAGCGAACCGGCGTTTTGGGCCGGCTTTGATCGTGGCAGTGTTGACGGCTTTCGTGATTACTTTCGACAGCTCACCGAATTCGAACCGACGCGGGCATCGTGGTCGAGAATTCAACATTTTACCTGGTTATGCATTAACGCGAAGGAGGCGGAAAACGTTTCACTGTCGCGCGAAGTCATTGCCATGATTCCGGAATTCCTCGATCGTCCGGGAGTCTTAGGCATCGGCGAGATCGGGTTGAACAAGAATACGCGGAATGAGGCAACGATTTTTCAGGAACATGTCGACTTGGCAATGAAAACGAACGAGTTAATCCTCATTCACACGCCACACCTTCAAGACAAATACAAAGGAACGCGGATGATTATCGACATGCTGCTCGATGATAGCCGCGTGGATCCTGATCGTGTTTTGATCGATCATGTGGAAGAGCACACCGTCGGGCATGCGCGAGAAGAAGGGTTTTGGTGCGCAATGACGTTGTATCCCGTCACCAAGTGCACCCCGGCCCGGGCCGCGGACATTATCGAAATGTACGGCGACGACCGAATTATGGTGAATTCCGCCGGAGACTGGGGGCCTTCGAATCCGACAGCTGTTCCAGATTTCATTCAGGAATTGCGACGCCGGGGATACTCCGAATCCAAGATCAAAAAGATCGTCTACGACAATCCCCTTGAGTTTTTCGCCAAGTCGCGGAATTTTGCATTCACGCCGCCGGATATTCTGGCCGCTGAGGAGCAGGCCAAATTCGATTGAGCTTGGTCAAGGGTAACGCACTCGTTTCATGCCATGCGGAACAATTGCCCCTCTACTCGCTTTCTGTCTGAGATTGGCAGTTGCGTAGAAACTCAAATGATTCGCGCATCATCTGTGGCGCCGCGTGACCATGGCGGCTGAGTTCCACGTTCACTCCGCCGCGATAACCAATCTGCTGGAGTGCCTGGATGATCGGGGGAAAATCGATTTCGCCCTCTCCGAATGGCAAATGGTCGTGAATTCCTTTGCGCATATCTTCGATGTGCACGTTGAATAGCCGATCTTTCCAGCGATGGATGCAGTCGGCGATCGGTCCGTCGCTGACGCAGTGAACATGCCCCACATCAAGAGTTAACCCCCAGCGGTTTGAATCGATCCTACGACAGAGTTGGTCGAATTGATTCATTGTTTCGACGAACATGCCCGGCTCCGGTTCGAAAGCCAAATTCACGCCCCGCTGTTCCGCATATTCGACGACCGTTTCGCATCCGGCGACCAGTCGGTCCATCGCCTGTTCCTGGCTGATTTGTTCTGTGAGGACACCCGACCAGAATGAAACGGCTTGCGAGCCGAGTTCTGCGGCAATATCGACGCATCGCTTTAAAAAATCGATGCGGATTGACCGCCGCGACGTTGACGGATCCATGAGAGTGGGATCGTGCTTGACGCGTGAATTGAGCAAAAAACGCGAGCCGGTCTCGATGACGGAGATGAACTGCAAGCGCTCTAATGATTCGCGCATTCTTGCGATCTCATCATTCAACCGCGCATGAAACGGGTCGAGACAATGGTGGTCGACTGTCAGTGCGACCGAGCGATAGCCAATTTCGGCCATCAGCTCCAGTGCCTGTTCCCACCGGTGGAATGCAGCACCGTTGGTGTTGTATCCGAATTTCAGCGACTCAGTCACGCTGTTCCCGACCGAAAAAAGACCCTCTTGCCGCCTGTTGGCGATGATCGATCCGTCAGCAAGCGGCAAGCGTGAATCGTCAAGTGATCGAATCTATTCTTCATCGAGCGGTTTGACGCGCAAGTTTCGATAGTACACGACACTGTTCGGGTCATGTGCCTGCAAAGCAATGCTTCCTTCACTGAGTTTCCGCGGACCGACAACGCCTTCAGGTTCGGTAAAGTCAACGACCGTCTTGCCGTTGATTTTCACCACAACATTTTGCCCGCGAACGATAATGTGTTGGGTCCACCATTCGTTGTCGGTGGCAGGCGTTTCGTAAAGTTTAACAACATTGTAAATGCTGCCGGTCTTGACCGGGTCGCGATGAGTGACATTTACCTGGGTCTCGTAGCCGTGTTCCGGCCAGCCCGATTCCTGAAATTGTGTGTGGACGAAAATACCGGAATTGCTCCCAGGTGTGGTCTTCACCTCAGCCTTGAATTCGAAATCGTTGAATTGTTTGTCGGTAAACAGATGAGACCGCGGACCGTTGGCTACGATCATGCCATCCTCGATTCTCCACTTGCCGTCCTCACTGATCTTCCAACCGGTAAAGTCTTGTCCATTAAACAGGCTAATCCAGCCTTCTTCCAATTCTTCCGCCGAAGCTGGTGGGCAAGGGGCGGCTACTGCAATCAGCACACAAACGACTAATAACCAAGGGAGCCTATTCATCGTGGAACTTTCTAAATTCAGTCTGCTCGAAGCGAGAGTTATCACTGACGTTTTCAAACGCATGAGTTTCCGTTTTTGGAAAAGTGCAAGCCAAGTCCACTGTAAACCGGTCGTTCATCGGCGGCAAGCAAGTCGTCGCGTTATTGCAATACCGCTGGTTTGATTGTCCGAACGAACGCCATCAAATCGCAGATGTCCTGCGGGTTGAGTTCTTTTTCGAGCCCTTCAGGCATCAGAGATTTTCCTGTCGACGACAGGACGTCGATTTGGGATCGCATGACGACATCCTGCTTGCCTTCCGCTCGGCGGAGTGTCAGGCTGGTTGCCGTTTCGGCCGCGATCATTCCATTGAGAAGGCGGCCGTCGAGGGTGGCGACCGCATAATTGGTGTAATTCGGTTGCGCCTCGCGATTCGGGTCGAGGATGGCAATCAAAAGATCGGCATCGGACTTGTTTTGGATTGAGGCGAGGTCCGGACCGACCTGGTGCCCCTTATCGGCGACCCGGTGACAAATTGAACAATGCTTGACGAACAAGGGCTCACCGCGAGCCGGATTTCCTTCAAGGCGAAGCACACCACGATACTGATCAACAACATTGGCTCGATCCGAGTCAATCAGGCGGTCGAAAACCTCGCGTGCACGATCGCGTATATCTGATCGTGGATGATTTGCCAACAATTCCCTTTTGTCGGGTGCAATGTCGGTGGGCTGAATCGCTTGACTCTCGATCGAATCCAAGAGTGAAAGCATCCGGCGACGCGTTCGAAGCAACGCGTCGATGATTTCGTTCCGTACCGACGGGCTATAGCTGGACCAATTGGCCAGCAAAGATTGGGTGATCGACTCGTCCGGCTGGTTTGAGATGGCGCGGACTGCCGCCAGTTGGTATTCCTGGGGTTCCTTGGGAGACAAAAAAGTCGACAGCGAACGCAATGCGGTGGCATCGTCGCTGAAGCCTAACAATTCAATCGCGGCCTTGCGCTTGGCCGGCGCGACGTCTGGGTTTAATGCCAATTCAGCCGTAGCACGAAAATATTGATTTACCAGCTGTTTCGTGCGGGACTCGTCCCGGGAGTGGCTCAACAATTGCGAAATCGAAGAACCGTGTTGGAGCAAGCCGCCACCGACCGATCGGAAAATCTGCTCGCGAATTTGGCTGTGATCGCTAAGCTCGGTCGCGAGCCCCAATAACTTCACCGTAACTTGTGGCTGCGAACTGCGAGCAATGATCTGTGAAAGATCGCCAATCCAGTGACTCGCATGTTGTTGCCCTAAAAACTCCTCGTCTTCGAGTAATCCGAATACCAATGCATCAACTCGGCCGGACAGGGACGTCAGGATGGCATTCTCGATATCTGAATTGAATGTGGAGTTTCGAATCAGCCGGCTTAGCAGTTTGACCGCGTTGCGATCGTCCAACTGCCCAGCTGAGAACGCCAATTGAAAACGGATACGAGCGTCGGAATCTTTTGCCAGCATATTCAATGCGTTGACGATACGAGGCGAATTATTGTGGCTTTCCGAAAGTCGAATGGCATGCTCCCGGATACGAGGATCTTCGTCCGCAAGCGCGGTCAGAAGCGTTTCTTCGTCGAGTTGGTCCAATCCCTGTAGCGTATGAAGCGCATGCAATCGGCCGAGGGAAGAAGCGGAGGAATGAATCAACTCTCGCAAAGCAGGAATCGCCGACAAATCACTGCCTTCCCACAGAAGTCTTTGTGCGGTTTCTCGATTCCACGAGTGACCGGAATTCAAATTGGCGACGAGCTCGGCCGTTGTCGCCGATTGCAGGTTTGGCGGTACGATCCGCTCCATGCCCGGCGATGTAAGTCGGTAAATTCGTCCTCGTTCGTCTCCGCTTTCCAAGTAAAGATGCTGTTTGATGTCTTCCGGAATCGAAGCGGGATGTTCGATCGTTTCCCGATACATATCGAGGATGAACAGCGTGCCATCAGGAGCGTTCACAAAGTTGACCGGCCGAAACCAATTGTCCGTGGAAGCGATGAATTCCGACTGTTGGTCGGCTCGTTCGGCCAGAAACGTGACGCCGTTGGGTCTCAGAGTTTTGCGATGAATCAAATTGCCGCCCACATCGCCGATGAAGACATTGCCGCGAAACTGCTGCGGATAGGCCGATCCACGATAAACAGTCACGCCGGTTGCTGAAGTAAAGAATCCGACCGCGAACCGTTCGGTCTGCGAGAGTCGTTTTCTGTATTCCGGGTCGGAAACACGTCGTCGCGTGCGAACCACTCGCCAAGGTTCGGCCGAACTTCGCCGAAAGACCGGTGCGGCGGGACCTTCTTTGGCAATCGATCGAATTCCTGCACTCACGGCGAAATCAGCGTTTCTCTTCAAATAGCGGTGGGGATAAACGACGTGCTGAATATGATTGCTATTGCTACATAGGAAACGCTCGCCCCAGTCGTTCATTGAGTGGCCGAATTGCCCACCGCCGGTGAGTGGCTCAACCGATTCCGTCCGAGGATCGAATGCGAAGTCTTGGCCGCCCAGCGGGACCACGGTTCGGTCAGCATGTTTCAACTCCGCACGGAGCCGCCCGCCCGCCACTGCGATTCGATTGTCGAGGGTCCATTTCATGTTGTTGGCCAGACCCTGGACGTTGTCGCGGCTGAAACCGGTAAAAACGATTCGCCGGATGTCGGCAATGTCGTCGCCATTGGTATCTTTCAAGTAGTGCAAATGTGGTGAGGCGAGGACGAACACGCCGCCGTCGTAACAGCAAACCGACGTTGGCCAGGTGATTTTGTCAGCGAAGACGACGCTGCGGTCAAACACTCCATCGTTGTCAGTGTCTTCCAGCAGCCGAATGATGCCCCCATCTTTCTTCCCGCCACCGGCCGGATTTTTTTGAGTTGGTTCGAACGAAAACGGGTAACCGTGCATCTCGGCAACGTACATTCTGCCGTTTGCATCGAAGCAGGCGTCGACCGGATCGGCAACTAGCGGTTCAGCGGCGACAAGTTCGAGTTGAAACCCTTGTTGCAACTCGAAAGTCCCTATCGCCTTATCCGGCTCGACGGGAGCGATCCGCGGCAACTCCTCTGCAAGAGTCTTGGGCGACTCGCTCGTTTGAGCCGTCGCATCGGGAGATGTTGCGACCGCTACCAAGGCGACGAGGATCCAAACAATGACAGACAGTGACATTTCCAGCGTCGGCATCAAACCTAGTCCCTACCAAGCCCTGTTCATCTCAAGCGCAGAGCGGTGCATCTTGCATCGACGAATCGTTGCACCGCAGCCGGATTATTGTCGGGTCCGTTTCATCAGACCGCCTGCCTCAAGAAAGTTGCAAACATTCTGCACGAAAGACCGGGCCTTCGACACAGGTGCGCCTGTAGTCCCAGTTTCCATCGTCTAGTTTCACTTTCGTGACGCAACTGAAGCAAGCGCCAAATCCACAAGCCATCGGAGTTTCCAGCGACAACCAGCAAGAGATTTCGTGATGAGCTGCGATTTCGGCGACTGCATGCATCATTGGTTCGGGACCGCAACAGAAAATATTGTCGGGCGCATCCCCATTTTCAACTGCTTGCAGCAGCAGTTCCGTTACGAATCCTCGATGGCCGGCCGACCCATCGTCGGTGGCAATCTGCACATCGAGGCCGTTCATTTCGAAATCGGCGAGCCCGGCCAGGTAGTCCGATGAACGAACGCCGTAGCATAGCGAAACCTTGGAAAGGGGCTGTGCGACCTGTCGTGCCGGCGATCCGTAGGTGCGCAGTCCAAGCGATTCTCGCGCGACCGCGAGAAACGGTGTCTGGCCGATTCCGCCGGCGATCATCATCAAATGACCGGCCGGAGCGAGCGGAAAGCCATTCCCGAGCGGCCCCCAGATTTCGACTTCTTCCCCTGGTCGCCAACCGGTCATCAATGTTGTCAGCTTGCCAATCACGACATATCCGAAGTCGACGCCTGCGGGTTCGCCGTTTCCATCGACATAGGTGTCGTAAAGGGCAAAAGGACGCCCCAGGAGCGGGTCGCAGCCGGTTGTCGGCCGAATCATGAAGAATTGACCGGGTGTAATCTGCTGGGCAATTTCAGGGCATTCCAGCCGAATCCGGTAGGTGTCGCGGGCCAGTTGAACCTGTTCGACAACTTGGGCCGTTTTCTGAAGTGCAGAACAATTGAGCCCCGGTAAAGGGTCGACTCCGAACGAGTCACTCATCCACGTTTTCCTCGTCTTGCTTTCCTTGCCGACGTCTTTAACGAGCGTACTCGGCCAGTCGGGGTCGATCGTTCCACCGATTTCGATTCTGGCCGGTTGGAATTCGCCTGCCCGCGAGCTTTCGACTTCGTAACCGTTGATTGACCGGCCTTCGTGGGTCGGCTCAACTGCTTTCGCCGTTTCGATGGTGTCGACGCTTGGCCTGTTGCCCGCCGCTTTTGTGCGGGGTGAGCCATTTCGGTGAGCAATTGAATTTCTCGGGCTTTTAATGGTCGGTACCGACCAGTCGCGAGCCGACCCAATTGTAAAGAACCAAGGGCGACTCGTTTAAGTTGGATTACTTTATGACCGACCTTGGCGAGCAGTCGCCGAATTTCGCGGTTGCGACCCTCGCTGAGGACGATTTCGAGAAAGGCACTTTGTCCTTTCTTTCGTAATCGACGGACGTGCTGGACACGAAAGAAACCGTCAGAAAATCGCATTCCCTTTCGAAGTTGTGCTAGCGTTTCCGTCGAGGGAATACCGGCGACTTGGACTTGGTAAGTTTTCGGAATGCGAAATCGAGGATGCGCCAAACGATTGGCCAATTCGCCGTCATTGGTGACGATCAACAGACCTTCACTGTTTTCGTCGAGTCGTCCGACGGTAAACAATCGCGCATTGGTGGCTGGGATCAAGTCCACAGCCCGCGGTCGTCCAGCCGGATCGTGGTTCGTGCAGAGAACTCCACGCGGTTTGTTGAGCAGAAAGTACAGCTTACGTTCCTGCTTAAGTAACTCGCCATCGACCTCAATCCGTTGAGTATACGGATCGACACGCCGCCCGAGATCGGTAATCACCTGACCATCGACGGAAACGCGTCCGGCCAAGATGTAGTCTTCGCAAGCACGCCGTGATCCAAGTCCGGCTGCGGCGAGTGCTTTTTGCAATCGCACAGTCGGTTCTTGCAATTCACCGGAGTCTGAATTTTGGTTTGCCTTCACAACTGACTCTCTAGATTCATTTGGTGACCGATCGGGGTGGCCCAATGCCGATTATCGTCAGAACGAGCGAATCGACCCGTTTGACTGGATGACTATCGGGACAGACAACAGCTGACCCCCAGCGGTATCGGTCGTAGTCGAGTACCTATGCGAATGCAGCGATGACGACAGACAATCGGCTAATGCGTCTTTGGTTCGCCGACACATTGCCGAATGGCACAGTTTCTCCATCCGTCTCGTGGAGTTCCCATCGTGTGGAAGTTCAAACGTTCCACTGGGTTCAGTGTAGCCGTTTTGGAGCGGTTATGGTACTCACCGCGACCGCCGATTAAGGCTCCTGGCGGTCTTTCTGTCGATCCGCCAGTGCTTTGTAATACTGGCGCACCAGTTCCTCGTATTTCGGTAATGTCCGTTCTCGGGAAATATTGAGCATGCGTTCCCGCAGCCCGGCTGGAAGGTGTCCCCAAACGCCTTCAATGTATGCCTGTCGACCGGCTTCGGCGGAACCTGAATCACCGGGCGGAGTCCGGTCCGGCGATTCCCCAGATCGGCCGGCGTTTTGGGGAACAGTCTTGTTGTCATTCGGCGACGCGTCAGGCTCGCTGGAATCGTTCTGAGAGGCCGCCTGCTGGGTATCTTGCTCGCCTTGATCCTGCTGTGGCTGACTTGTCTGTGACGGTGCTGGCGGCTGGTCAGAGGCCATTTTGATTAGTTTATCCAGCGCCCTGACCGCCGACTCTTGCGACTCAATGGCGTCCTCACCGAGGTCCCGGCTCTGCAACCGATCCGCGGCGGCCTTCATCGATAACCTAACTGTCGAAAGCAATCGAGCCTGCTCCTGCTCGGAATCTTGGTTGACGACCTGAGAATTGGAAGCCCCACTCGCTTGGGCAAATGCCATATCGGTTGCGACGACGTGCGAAAGTGTCATCAAGAGCATGGAGACAATTGCCGTCCATCGCGTCGTCTGAACTATCGTCTTCATGGCGATGTCTGCCCCTCTACCGGCGCCTCGAATGATGGCTCTTGGGATTCCGCAGCTTCGCTCAACTTTGATACGAATAGCTCCAAAAGCTGCTGTTGTTCGTCGGCCAATTGTTGGATCCGCGTTAGATCGTCCTCTGTTTTGTTTTGCACACGAGACAGTTTTTCGGTGCGAGATTGAATGTTTTCTTGAAGCACCTTTATCAGTTTGAGCTGCGTCAATGGATGCAGCGAATCACTTTGTGGCGAATTGTTCTGTTGGTCCGACGGCTGCTTTTGATCCGAGGTGCGGTTATTCGGCGGACCTTCGTTGAGTACACTCACCAACGCCAGCAACCGCTGTTTTGCCGACTGTTGATAAGCGATTGTTGACGAGCCGGTGTCGCGATCAACAAACAAACGACGTTCGGCGGTTTCCATATCACGATAAGCGCCCTGCAAGGCCAGTCCCAGGATTTCAGCGGCAGAGGTCTCCTGCATGATCTCTGTGACCAACTGCTTGATCGTTCCTTGCTTAATCACCACGTCTCGCAAAGATTTCAGGAGCTGTCGATTCCATTTCCCCTCGGTTTGGTAACGGGAATCGAGTTGGGTCGTATCGTCGATTTCTTGCTGTTGTTGTTGCGCGATCGATTCCAGCTTGGCGGCTAGCTCGCGATAGGTTTGGTCCACGAGTCGGTCCGAGATGCGTTGTCGCTGATTTGCAATTTCCCGCTCGGCTGCTTTCAACTCGTTGAGTGCTTCTGTCTGTCTTCTCTCCGCAATGTCGAGTTCGGCTTGTCGAATGAGAGAACTGGCCTTCTGCATGAAGTCAGCCGCATCGTCGACAAATTCGCTTGCGCGGTCTGCGTTTGTTCTTCGAAGTTTACGTGCGGTGTCTTGAGTGTTCTGTAACAATTCCTCTTGAGAGTCCGCCAATTGAGAGCGCCGGTCGTCTTGCGGCTGACGACTTTCATCGGACCGAAGCTGTTTGGTTTTGGTAAGTAAGTCTTCTTGGAGTTGGCGCAGATCGCGAAGATTCTTCTCCAATAGATTGAGATCCTGTGGCGATGCTTGGCCATTTTGGGCGGATTGATTGTCCAGTATTTGCTTCAACTGACGTAAGTTTTCAACCACGCCTTGCTGCGATTCCATCGCTTGACCGACCTGATTGATCGCCAATTGCTCGACAGCTGCGAGCATTTGTGAGCCAATGGCCCTGTCATGCAGTTCGCCTTCGACCGCGTGAAATAACTCGGCGGTCGCTCGGTCGGCCGAATCTGTCGACTCGATCGCCTCTTTCAATTGTTGTGTGAACTCTTCAAGGCGCTCCCACTGGCTTCTTTGCCTGCCGGAAACCTTCGCCAATTCGGCCTGGTCCTGTGCCGATAGCGATTCGAATGGTTTGGTAAGAGTACGCCCTGCGACTTGGGTTGTATCACGGTTCAGTGATTCTTGCGCGGCCGTCAAGTCGGCCAAATCGGAACTCAACAGCCGACGTTTCTGCCATTTTGAAAGAGTGTCGCGCATCGACCGCAACGACTGCAGCACGTCGCGTTGGTTAACGCTGGCCGATTCCAACGATTCCTGCGCGGTTGAGCTGTTGCCGTCGGCGCCGCCGTCTGTGATTTCATCAATCATGGACCCGGTCGAATCCGAAGGTGCGGCATTCTGCAGGGCTGCCTTGTGCGCATGAGTTAACTCACGCTCGATCGTCGGCAAGGAAGAGTCCCGCAGGATGGCGAATTCGCTGTGCATTCCCAAAAGTTGCTTTTGAAGTTGCGGGTCACTTAACTGATTGTAACCGAGTTCCTCCAATAAACTGCGGACTCGCTTATCGACGCCATCTCGGGGATCAAACAACCGAGCCGCGACTTGTTGCTGGTCCAGTTCGACTCGCTTGAGGAGATCCAGATCGGCGGGTCGAAGGCGACCAACAGTATCGAGTTGTTGCTTCAGTTCATTCGTTTGGTCATGAGCCAGCTGTTGGATCTTCATGATCCGCTCAATCTCTTCGAGTAAATCGGATTGTTGGTCGGAAAGCTCTGCGAGTTTTGCCTCGTCGGAAACAATTGTCAGAATGCGCGTTTCCGTCATTCCGACTCTGGTTTGAGAGAGGTCAAAGTCATCTTCCGCGACGGCACGGATCGCGATTCGATATCCTTCATCGAGGGGCAATTGTGACAGATCCCAGTCGTGGCTGATTGCCGTTTGGACGGGCCGAAGGTGTCCGTCGAACAATGGAATTGTGGCGCTTTCCGATGCGCCGTCTTGTATTTGAAAGTGCAACGTGATCGGCCCTAGTCCCAGATCGTCCTTGGCGACGATGCGCAACGGCACGACGGCGTTTCGCGACACTTGCATATCGTACGGCGGATGATCGAAGTAGATCTCCGGCGGTGTGTCCGAGATACCGCGGATTTCATAACGAGGCGGATTCGCGTCCTCGAGTCCATTTAAACCGGTCAAAACAAACCAATACGAACTCAGCCCGGGTTGATCGATCGTAAACGAGGTGGCAATGGACCGCTGATTTGCCGACAGTTGAAGCGGCTGTGGGGTGACGCCCTGCCGGTGCAAGGTTGCTGCATCCAATTGGTGAGTGGATCGAGCCTCGATTTCAACAACTGTGCCGATATACGCTTCCAGGTGCCCCACGTCGGGTGGAAGTTCGACGGCTGGTTGCCCGAGGTAGTCCGGCGGTGTGAGGCGGACCTTGATGGAAGCGACCCGCGGCGGGCGAACGGTTTGTAACGTATACCACGGTAGCACATCATCACCGCCAACGGCTCGAAATTCGACGTTCGAATTGGCCCCGCTGACTTCGACGTGCCCCAGTTCGACCCTTTGATTGTCGGCGTTCATCAACGCAGTCTTGCTGACAGCCTCAGAGATAATTTGGCCATCGGCAAAGCGATATTGAATCCTTAAATTGTCCGGCAATGCGCCTTTCGTGTTCTCGAGAAACAGCTCGACTGTCGACCCTTGTGCGACTTGCAGTGTTCTCGAAATGGATGTCTTGAGTGGACGGAGATTCGAATCGAGAAACCGTAATTCGGTGGATTTTGGCCACGCATGTCGCTGGAGCGGTTCGAACAGCCGAGCCATAGCGGTTTTTGACTCGAGCGGATGTGAATTGGCCAATAGTCCAATCAGGACGGCAATTGTCATCGCCGAGACGACCGAGCGACGCACAATTCGCGAATCGACGACATCATTGAGGTCGCAACTGTGTAAACTCGAAATCGTTTCGTCGATGACCCGATTTTGCAATTCCAAAGAGCCCGATCGTGGATCGGCGTTGTTAATGAAATCGATACTGCTGCTCAATTGGTCCTGCAGTGACGGGTACCGTCGTTCGACGGCTTGAGCGATGGCGACATGATTCAGCGGGAAGAGCAATGGGTATGCGAGTCGTTTCCAGACGACCCATCCGAAGATGACCAATGTGGTCATCAGCAGCAGAAAACGCACTCCCGAGTCGTCGAAATGAAATAGCCAATCCATAACTCCGATCACGGCGATCGAAAGCAGCACGGTCATCACCGTCCAACTTAATCCATCGGCCCAGATCAGCCGACGAACATGCCGGCGTATCTCGGATAGGCTGCGTAGTAATCGACGCGATTGGGTATTCTTCAAAGTTCAATCCGTATCAGATCAGTCGGTAGCGCTTTCGAAGTAGCCACTCCGCCGTCAGCAGAGCAACGAAAGCGACCAAGACCTCCCATCGATTCCATAAGGGAATCGGTACTGATGATGCAAGGGGAATGGCATACCCGGATGGGATTTCCTCGGGCAGGCGTTCCACGTCTTTAAGTGAATAATACCGGCCATGGGTTTGTCGAGCGACCTGTACCAGTTCGCGAGTATCTGTTGAACGGTTGGAAAGCTCTTGCATGGGCATTTCCACCTGAAAACTGACCGACGGAGGGGCACCCTCGAATGCCGGCTCGGCAATCCAGGCGTGATAGCCCCCTTCGATGAGGCCGTCGATTCGCCCCTCGAACAGCGATGGATTGTGTATCGACCGCTGAAGCCGTACGGAATCGACTTGATGCCCTGGGTGCTCGTAAGCGACGACAACGCCGTCTTCCACTTCCGGAATCAACCTTTGATCGAAGAATTGAACGCGCAACGAGGCCGAATCCCCCTGTTTGTAAACGAGACGGTCGGAATTCAGGTCTGCGGCGCGTGATCGTCCGATCAAGCGGGACCGAGTCAAATAGCGAATCATCTGAATCCAATATCGACCGTAGTACAAATCTCCGGCCCGCCATCGCCAACGCCAAAGTTCATCGGTGGCATGGAAGACGACTTTACCCGTTCCGAACCGCTGCATCGCAATGACTGGTATTGTCGACCGCCCACCCGCTTGCTTTGCAAACACGATCGCGCCATCTTTCAGACGGGGAGCTTCGAATAGCCAATACAATTCTGGTAAGGTCTCCCAAATTTGTGTGCTTGTCGCATCGTCATCGGCGAGTCGAAACACTGTGCTACCCATACGCGCTTCCGTCGTTAATTCCGGGCGGAACTGCCTGCCAATGTGTTCATGCGGAGGGGGGCTTTGCGAATCGTCCAACTCGATTGGCAACAACGCTTCTAATGGTGTTCCACGATAAGAACTCGGATTGTGCTGTTGGCCCGCGACGATAATGAGGCCGCCCCCCGACTCGTCAACGAATCGACGAAGGTTTTCGAAAACGGCGCCGCTAACAAAATTGGGATCGACATCACCCCAAATGACGACATCGTACGATGCCAGTTGATCATAGCTGACCGGAAAGTATTCGATCGCCGTTTGGTCCTGACGAGAGTGCTCGACATCGGCGTCTTGAAGCACGGTCTTCAAATCGATTGTGGCATCCCTCTCCAGCAAGTTCTTCACATAACGAAATTCGTAACGGGGAACCTGGTCTGCCAGTAACACGCGAATCTTTTCATCTCGGACACTTACGTGCCTGGTTTCGGAATTATTGGAAATGTCAGATTCGTCCGCATGCGCAACTACTTCTAATGTGAAATCGAACTCGCCGGCCACAGTTGGGACGTAGGTGATTTCGACAGGTATCGCTGATTCTCGCTGGACGGAATTCTGAATCGGGATCGATGCAACAACTTCTTCGGTCGGCGATTCGGAAAACGACTGCTTTTGTTTCAACACAAGTGAGAATTGCGGCTCGGAGATCCCCAGGCTTTTGACTTTTGCCGAAAATGTTATGGCGTTGTCTACGATTGCCACTTCATCGGAAATCAGATCATACAGGTGGAGATCGGCTGCAGGCTCGTCGCTGCCGATGCCAACGGTGTACATGGGGACGAGCGGTCGCCGTAATTGGCGCAGGGTCGCGGAAAGTTTGTCAGCTTCTGACGTGGTTGTTATGCCATCGGTAAACAAAATGACGGCTGCCGGTGGGGTGCCTCGAAAATCATCCAACACCTTGCGCACCGCCGGACCGTGTGCCGTCAATTCGCCGTCCGCGGACAATTCGGCGATGGAGGTCATCGAATCTGACAGGTCCATTTGCTTGGAAGATTGACCCGATGACGACACTGTTTCGGTCGTATTGGAGAATTTGTAAATCCGCACGTTGTGATCCGACTGGAGCCGTTTCAGAAATCGGCCGCTGTTGCGCGTCAGCACAGCCTTCGTCAAATCCAATCGGGTAAGCCGTTCCGAATCGTTGGCTTCCCCGAGTGTCCCTGCGACATCTTGATCACGCGAGTCGGAATAGGTGTCCTCGAGTCCCATGCTGGCGCTGACATCGATCAGAACGATCGCAAACGGAAGCCCGGTCCGATTGATCGAAAGCGTCAATCCGCTTAAGAGGGAAACACCCAACAGAATCGCCAACAGACGCGTTGTTGTCAGCAGTACTTTTCCGACACCTGAAACATGCCCCGCGTCTCGACGTACGACGTAAATCACAAGGGCGATGCAGCCCAATCCCGCAAGGATAGCCATCCACGGTGGGACCCATGGCGAAACGGGAGGCTGAGCGCTAAAGCTCCAGGCTGTGCCTTCCCCCGGGCCGGACGGCGGAATGCCGAAGTACCATTCCACCATTCGTTTGCCAAATTCCATGTTCTTGGTCCGGTTTAGTCAGCCCCAAGGGGGATAGGTTTCGGAATACCTTCATTATACGCCAGGCCAGCCGGCCTGTCGCCAATTTCCCTGTTCGAAGATGTCACCGTCACTGTCGGATTTCGCAGCTCGATATGGTGTTGGGGACATTGCGATCAAATCCGTTCTTGAACCAGTCCGAATCGTCGGATATAAGCGCGACTAAGCGTGGTGCGATTGTGCACCATATCCCGCGCCATTTTCGAAAGGGGCCAACCATGGTTCATGGGAATCGTCGACGGTTTTTGAAAAGTTCAATGGCATTGGCTGGAAGTACGTTTGCCATTAGCGGGACAAAGTCCTCAGGGAACATTCTGGGTGCCAACGAACGCGTTCGCGTCGCTGTCGCAGGATTGCACGGCCGAGGCAAATCGCACATGGGAGAGTTTTCCAAAATGAAGGATGTCGAGATTACCTATCTCGTCGATCCCGACACACGACAGTTTGCACCCTCTGTCAAGCGAGTCTCCGATGTGGCCGGCAACTCCCCGAAGACCGTACAAGATGTGCGCGAGGCACTCGACGATCCGAACCTCGACGCGATTTCGGTGGCGACTCCCAACCATTGGCACTCGTTGATCACCGTATGGGCCTGCCAGGCGGGAAAAGATGTTTACGTCGAAAAACCATGCAGCCACAACGTCCATGAAGGGCGCGTCGCCGTCGAAGCGGCGAGGAAATTTGGTCGCATTGTACAACACGGCACGCAAAGCCGTAGCGACCGTAGTTGGAACAATATCATCGATGTCGTGAAATCAGGCCATTACGGACCGCTGAAGGTGTCCCATGCTATTGTCTATAAACGGCGAATGAGCATCGGTTTTCAGGATCACAAGTCGGCTCCGAGTGAACTCGATTTCAACCTCTGGTTGGGGCCGGCACCCATGCAGCCGTACCACGAGAACCTCGTGCATTACAATTGGCATTGGTTCTGGGACACCGGAAACGGCGACATCGGCAACCAGGGCGTGCACCAAATGGACATCGCCCGATGGGGGATTGATGGCGCGACGCTTCCAAAAAGTGTCGTGAGTTTGGGCGGTCGCTTCGGGTACACCGACCAAGGCGAAACAGCCAATACGCAGTTAACGGTCTTTGACTTTGGTGCCGCGAAGCTTTTGTTCGAAGTGCGCGGCCTCGTGCCGAAGAACTACATTACAAACCAGTTCCACTTTGCCGAAGGAACGATTCGAGAAGACCAGAAGTTCTACCGCAACGGAAGCGACGTCGGTGAACCAATTCCCGACACCGATGATGGACGCGGTCCGGGTGAAGGAAACTTTGGGAACTTCATTGCGGCAGTCAAGAGCCGCAAGGTCGACGATTTAAACGCCGACATTCTCGAAGGTCACTTTTCCAGCGCCCTGTGCCATTTGGCAAATATCTCTTACCGTCGTGGGACGGAGTTACCTTTCAGCTCGCGCAAAGGGGTATTCGCCGGCGATAACCCGGCTGGTGATGCCTTTGGTTCCATGGAAGAGCATTTGGCAAAAGATAACGAGTTGGCTCTCGACGACATGACCTATCAGCTTGGCAAAAAGCTGATGGTCGATAGCAGCTCGGAATCGTTTTCGAATGACGATCAGGCGAATCAATTGTTGACTCGCAATTATCGCAAACCGTTTGTCGTTCCCGAGCGGATTGCGTAGCCGGCTCTTCGTGTGAATGCCTGCCAAATTCACCCGGGCGCGGACAGCTTTCTGTTGTCCGTGCCCGTTTTTGTGAGTCACTCTCTCGACATTTGAATTGGATGGCATCGATGTGATTTCGAACTGTTCAGGATTGCGGCGACAATTGCAGACGCGTCGCATCATCGACGTCAGCTTAGTCAACTTTTGATCCTGCGATGCCGGACGGGCCCACACGCGGTTTTTGCGAATCTGGCGAGAATACTATTGGCACGATTGGCCTTCGATTTGTAAGAAGACATTCGACCGAATCCCGTGATCCAAATGCCGGCAATGCACGTTGTCAGCATTCGAAGGTCCGACCCGGACTCTTAAATTGCGATCTCGAATCGAAAATTGTTTTCGTTAGGCCAACGCGAAGGGCATTCATGAACAATCAACCACAGCCTCATCAACCAGGGACACCGGCTGACACAACACCAGCGCCGGCCGACACATCGGAAGTGTTGCGGCGCTACCTTGTCTACGGCCTCTCAATTCCCGAGCGAGCCGCACGCAGTACCGTCGGATTGGCCGCAGGTGCTGTGCAAGAAGCGGCCCAATACCTGGTCCCGCAGGCGTTTCAGAACTCTAAGACTTATGAACTGGCAGTCCGCAACTCGCTGAGGTTTCTGACAGTCGATGTCGGGGGTGTCGCTGCACCGGCCGAAGAGGTTGTCGAAAACCAGGACTACCTGGCGCGGAAAACAGTGGGTAACTTCGTCGATTTGGCTGGATTGGCCACACTTCATGTCTCCCCGATGTGGATGTTGGCCATCGTCAGCGATGTGGCATATGGCACGAAGAATTATGTGACCGAATTGGCTGACGAACTCAAAGCCCAAGGAGTCATCGACGAGTCGTCGACAATTCATCATGTCGATGACATTCTGGAGGCCATTCAAGGGGCATCCGGTCACGCCGCCAGCCTTTTCGATACCCCTCCGTTGTCGGTCAAAGACCTCCAGGAGACTTTAGAGAGTACTCGTGAATCTTTGACGTCGGCTGACTATTCACAGATTCTGCCAGAGGCGGAAGTGAAAGCCTACTGGGAGGAAATGCGACAAATCGCTCAAAAGGAAGATGTCAGCTTATTGGGCGTTTCTGCTGCTTTGACCATGGAAACGCTGGGCAAGGTTAACACTGTTTCTCAAGGGACGTTTGCGGGGCTCAAAGTCGCAGGGGGGTTGTTTAATCGTCACATCGTCGAACACTATTCGAATTCGCTGGCCCATATTAAAGAGAGAGGGTTTTACGAAACCGTCCGCGAGTCATCGGCACCATACATTGCCGCAGTCTGGACGAATTTTTCTTCCGGACGAGCGACTTGGACCGAGGAGGTCGTTTCGGGCCGCGCGATCGGCAAAGCCGTTCAAACAGTTTCCGGTTGGTTTCGCCGTTCTCCAAGCGAATCTCAAACGGCGCTACCCGATTCGGAGAATCCGAATCCGCAGTCGGATCATCCGACTGCAAAATGATTAGCTCGAATTGCTGGGCGGGGCCTGAGCCGACTGAACATTCATTCCAACAAAGGTAGTTCTCGACGTGTCAAACGAACAAATCTGGGCCCCATGGCGGCTATCGTACATCAAAGCAGACAAATCGCCCAAACCCGGTTGTTTCTTGTGTGAATACCGCGACGACGACCAGGATGCAGAGAACCTGGTCGTGCTGCGAGGGACGACCTCATTTGTGGTGATGAATCGCTTCCCCTACAACAATGGGCATTTGTTAGTCGCTCCACTGGCCCACAAAGCATCCCTGCAAGAATTGGAAGACGACGAGTTGTTGGAGTGCGGGAAACAACTCCAGCAAATGACCAAACTCCTGGCCGAATTGATGCAGCCGCAGGGTTTCAACGTGGGATTGAACTTGGGCGAATGTGCCGGTGCCGGCCTTCCTGGCCACCTGCATTGGCATATCGTTCCGCGCTGGAGCGGCGATACGAACTTTATGCCTGTCATCAGCGATACCAATGTGATTCCGCAGGCGTTGACGGCACTTTATGAATTACTACGCGGTCGGGTCTCCAGCTCGTCTGCATAGGCTGCAGCCCATTTGGGAACACAGCACTCGGGTGACGAAGGCAATGCCGGCAAATCAAGCCGGCCTTGCGGGTGGTAAATTCCATTCGGTTAGTGCTTCCCTTCTCCGTCAACCGACCGATGAGTTGCTTTGTGCATCGATTCGTGGGATGGAATACACGTCCAATCGGGCCATGGCAGGGGCTATTCGGCCCCGATTTCCCGCGGAATGCTTAGAATTCGGCAGGCGTTCAAGACTGGAATTCCGCCGTTGTGTGACTTATGATGAATGTCGATACCACATAGAAATCGGTTGGAGCGAGATTTCATACATTTTTCACAATGATACTCCGGAATGAATCGCAACGAGCCGCTATCAGTTGGTCGTTGGCCGGTTCAGACCCATCTGCCCAGAACGCGAACGCGATTTGCCATGATGGTGTCTCGATTACCGTTCCCCGCATGCCATCACGTCAATTCTTCGAGGTAAACTGGTAGTAGCAAGATGTTACGTATCATTGTGTACGTTGCGTACGCGTTTGTTTGTGCGGGTGCGATTGCTGCCTTCGTCAGCGAAGAGAGTGCGCCGCGCATTATCACCGAGCACCCTTTGTTCACGTTTGTGATTCTGATGGGGGTGACTCAGGCGATCGCGCTGTTCGATTTGCTTATCGTGCATAAGCGCTTGGACGTTGTCACCGCCATCTATTTCGGCCTGATGATCGGGTTCTTGTTGAGTTACCTGCTGATTATGGCCCTCGATCCGGTAATGCAGAACTTTCCATATCGCGGATTGGTCGTCATGCTGACGACGCTCACGCTCCCCTACATGTGCATTTCGTTATTGCTGCAAACGAAAGACGACTTTCGATTTATTATTCCGTACGTTGAATTCTCACGAGAACTCAAAGGGGCTCGTCCGCTGATCCTCGACACCAGCGCATTAATCGACGGGCGGATTTCCGACGTCATCGACACCAAGATTCTGGATTCGAGAATGTTGGTCCCGGAATTCGTTCTGAAGGAAATCCAGGGAATTGCCGACAGCTCGGACAAAAATCGCCGGGCCCGAGGTCGCCGGGGTTTGGATGTTATCAGCAACCTGCAAACGAATCCCCATGCCGACGTCGCCATGTATGAGACGAATAAGAAAGACTACAAGGGCATGTCGGTCGATCAGCGACTGGTCGCCTTGGCGAAGGAACTTGGGGGCCGTGTCGTCACGAACGACTTTAACCTCAATAAGGTGGCCAGCGTCCAGGGCGTCGACGTGATTAACCTCAATGACGTTGCCAATTCTTTACGGCCGCGCTATCTGCCCGGCGAGAATCTGCGCATTAAGGTCATTAAAGAGGGGGAAACCCAAGGTCAAGGTGTTGGCTATCTCGACGATGGGACTATGGTCATTTGCGAACAGACGAGTCACTTGATCGGTCAGGAGATCAATCTGGTCGTCACCAGCGTTTTGCAAAGTAGTGCCGGGCGGATGATCTTCGGTCGCCCGCGTCAGGACGCCCACCACTAAAGCCGGTTTACTTTTTCTCGTGGGCGTTTCTGGCTCGTGGGAGCCAGCTATCATAGAACGAAACGCGATTGTCGCGGCCACGAGTCAGCGTAATACGCTGTAGAGCGGTGTTAGTTTCCTTCCAAGACTTGTCGGTCATTCCCCAACGGGCTACATGCGCTCGCTGATCGATATACCCAACAGCGCAAGTCCCTTTTGAAGAGTCCGTCCGGTCAAATCGCAAAGCAGCAATCGGCTGGTGCGCAGGGCAGAATCGGATTCTTTAAGAACGTCATGGCGTCCGTAAAACGTGCTAAATGACTCGGCCGTTTCAAACAGATACTGCGTCAGAATATTTGGCCGACATTCGGCAGCCGCTACGTCGACCGCCTCGCTGAATCGAAGCAATTGGAATGCGAGTGCGCGTTCCTCGGCGAAGGTCGTCTGGATCGCTGCGTCGGTTTGGCGAAGCTCGCCAACATCGATTCCGCCCTTTGCAAAGATTCCACAGATTCGAGCATACGCATATTGAATATAAGTCGCGGTGTCGCCAGTTTTGGCGAGCATCTTGTCCCAGTCGAACACGTAATCGCTTTCGCGGTTGTGGTTTAAATCAGCATATTTGATACCGCCAATTCCGACTGTTTCCGCAACTGCTGCCCGCTCTACTTCGTCCAGTTCGGGGCCGTCTTTCTTACTGTCATCGTTATCGTCGACGATCTGTCGAGCCCGCGATACGGCTTCGTCCAGCAGGCTTTCCAAACCAACGTTATCGCCCGCGCGCGTCTTAAGGGGGCGACGGTCGGGCCCCAAAACCGTTCCAAAGCTGACGTGTCGATAACCAGGTTTGTTGTAGCCCCACTGCCGAGCTGCGGCGAACAGCAATCGAAAATGTTCGCTTTGTCGGGCATCGACAACGTACACGATTTCATCGGCTTTCAATTCTTCGCAGCGGTATCGAATCGTGGCCAAGTCAGTTGTGGCATATGTGAAGGCACCATCTCGCTTGCGCACAATGAACGGAGCATCGTTTCCTTCGATAAAGATACAAATCGCCCCGTCGCTTTCGCCGGCCAGATCCTTCTGCTGCAATTCGTCCACGATTTCGGCGAGCATTGGATGGTAATGGCTTTCTCCCAACGCCAGATCGAACTCGATTCCGAGACGCTGATACACCGACTGCAACGCCTCAAGGCATGTGGGAAGAAATCGATCCCACAGGTTGCGGTTTTCTTCATCGCCTTCATGAAGCTTGGCAGTTTCTCGTCGCGCTCGTTCTGCGATATCGGGAAACTGATCAGCGATTTGCTTCAGTTCTGCGTTGTCGTTGACCGTGTCGACTTTCATCTGCAGTGAGCTGGCGCGCTCTTCCAGTGCGGCCAATTCCGCCCGTTTCTTTTTGAGTTGCTGTTTGGCCGCCTTGTCTTTGGCCGAAGATTCCTGTGTCGCATCGGCGATTTCTGAACGCTGACGTTCGATGCGGGTTCGAAGATCCGGCAACGACGCTTGCGCCTCGTGGTATTCACTCAGTTGGTTCACCAGTCGGTACAGTCGGGCCAGTTCGTTGACCGCATCGGATTCGAACGATGCCTCATCGAGGAAATGCTTGTATCCGAAAATGATCATTCCGAACTGGGTGCCCCAGTCCCCGATGTGGTTGTCGCTAATGACGCGATGCCCCTGGAATGACAAGATCCGGCAAATGGCGTTGCCGATCACTGTACTGCGTAAATGGCCGACATGCATCGGTTTGGCCACGTTGGGCGATGAGTAATCGACAATGATTGTCCTCGGGCGCTCGGTCGCGGTGTGGCCGAGCCGCGAGTCCGGAATCAAATCATTCGTCAACTTGCCGATCGTTGCGTCCTGCAGTCGCAGATTGATAAAGCCTGGCCCTGCGACCTCTGGTGGATCGCACAAATCGGCGACGTCCAAAGCTTCAACAATCTCGGCAGCAACTTCCCGCGGATTGCGTCCCAGCTTTTTGCCTAGCGGCATGGCGCAGTTGGCTTGAAAGTCGCCGAAGCGGGGATCTTGCGATGGCTTCACCATGGCGACAAATGGCTCGACCTCGTCGGTCATACCGCGCAACGCCTGTTCAAAGCGACTTCGGATTTCAGTCAGCAAGTTCATGGTCTTTGACCAGTTTCATTGTTCCATTAGGTCAAACTTGGTCGTGGGGAGCGGCACTCGCCTCACAAGAGTAGTCAATCGCCGCTAAAGATCAGCGTAAAACGCTGTCAATGTTCGGGATCAGAGATAATCCCGCCATTCGATTTGCGGGGCATCCGCCCATAAGTGTTCGAGGTCGTACATTTCCCGCGTCTGTGGCGTAAAGACATGCAAGACGATATCGCCGTAGTCTTGCAGAATCCAGGTGCTGTCTCGGTTGCCTTCCAGACCGATCCTTTTGGAGCCCTTCGTTCCCAGAACACGGTCAACTTCTTCGGCGATGGCGTACATTTGGCGTTTGCTTGTACCCGATGTCAGAACGAAGTAATCCACAATAGGAGTCACGTCGAACATTTGCAGCACGACCGTATTCTGACCACGAAAGTCGTCAGCAACGCTGGCCACAAGGCACGCCTGGCGGAGACTTCTTTCCTGTTGTTCAGACCGAACAACGTCGGAAGGTTCGGCGCTAATGAGAACATTCCTCCAGATGGCAGGTTCCGCTGTGCCAATCCATTAGCGCGGCGATTGTGAACGGGTTGCCCGTTCGGTGACACAGTCAATCGAAGCACACGTCTTGCGTGTCGACTCTCGTTCGCTCGATGGCGAGAATTTTCAGCCTGTGCGGGACCAATTGGCGGATCAAAACGTCAGGGCGTATTGAACGATCAGCCCGGCAAAGACCACGGACACCATACTCATCAATTTGATGAGGATATTCAAGCTTGGGCCGCTGGTGTCCTTGAACGGGTCTCCCACAGTATCGCCAACCACGGTCGCTTTATGGGCGTCCGTTCCTTTACCCCCGTGAGCACCCGATTCAATGTACTTCTTAGCATTGTCCCAGGCACCGCCTGAATTCGCCATCATGATTGCGACCGCGAAACCGCCGGTCAAGCCGCCGGCGAGCATTCCCATCACCCCGCCGACACCAAGGATTAAGCCGACAAGAATCGGCACGACCAAGCCTAGTAACGCGGGAATGATCATTTCGCGTTGCGCAGCCGCAGTACTAATGGCGACGCAGGAAGCGTATTCCGGTGTTGCGGTCCCCTCCATGATTCCGCTGATTTCGCGAAACTGTCGGCGCACTTCTTCCACCATCGATCCGGCAGCGCGACCGACCGCCTTCATGGTGAGCGCACAGAACACAAATGCGAGCATGACGCCCATAAACATGCCCACCAGGACCTTCGGATTCATGATCGATACGTCGTAATACCTGACGAAGTCCGGAATTGTCGCCGTTTCGTTGGCTACGACCTTGTCTTCATCGATGAGTTTTTGCAGATCGACGGTGATGTCCGCCCCCGGCTCGGCCGCGTTGATCAAATCTAAATCTTCGGAAGCCGTTCGGCTGGCAGATGGAAAGACAAGGTAGGCCTCGTTTTCCTCATGTCCTTCCGGTCGGTATGCCAGGACCCCCTTGCTCACGACCTTCAGGTGCGCATTGTGGATATCCGGAGACGGATCCGCTTTTTCGGATTGCACGGTCCACCGTTCGAATCCGACGCGGACTTCTTCCACGTAGGCGGCTAACAATGCCAACGCGGTCAACGCTGCCGAACCGATGGCAAATCCCTTGCCGGTGGCTGCAGTCGTGTTCCCCAGGCTGTCCAAGGCATCGGTTCGCTTACGCACGGTCGGTTCTTGGCCGCTCATTTCGGCGTTGCCGCCGGCGTTATCGGCAATAGGACCGTAGGCGTCTGTCGCAAGTGTAATTCCCAACGTGCTTAACATACCCACTGCGGCGATCGCGACACCGTAAAGGCCCATCGCGAAGAGCTGTGGATTCTGAAAGTCGCCACCCGTACAAAAACCGAATGCCAGCAGAATGGCGACGCCGATGACGACGATGGGTACCCACACGCTGTACAACCCTTCCGCAACACCAGCGATGATGACCGTTGCCGGCCCGGTCACCGCCTGATCGGCAATTCGTTTCGTGGGAGCATATTCCTCGCTCGTCGAGTATTCCGTCCATTTGCCGATGCCGACCCCGGCGATCAGTCCGGTGACAACGGCTCCCCAGACACCCATCAGTTGCATTCCACTTCGCAATCCAGAGGTGTCGAGTCCTGCAACAGACCCTGATGGTAGGACCAAAATGACATAAACGAGAATGGCGGCGACCACGCCGACAGCCAAGCTGCTGCCGTCGATTCCTTTGGCCAGGGCCTTCAGCAGGTTTCGTTGAGTTGCCCCTTCTTCGGTTTTCACGAGATAAATGCCGCCGACCGACAAAGCGATTCCCACACCGGCCAATGCCATGGGGAGCAGCAACATCATAATTTGCATGGCTGGGTAGCCGTTGTAGGCGGCGACACCCAAGGCCGCACTGGCGAGAATGGAGCCGCAGTACGATTCGTAAAGGTCGGCTCCCATGCCAGCCACGTCACCGACGTTGTCGCCGACGTTATCCGCAATAGTCGCGGGGTTTCGCGGGTCATCTTCAGGAATGCCTGCCTCGACTTTTCCGACGAGATCGGCACCGACGTCGGCCGCTTTTGTAAAGATTCCGCCGCCAACACGCGCGAACAACGCCTGGCTGCTGGCTCCCATACCGAAGCACAGCATGGTGACCGTAATTTCTTCCAGGGACATCTTGTAGCCCATGAGGTCGGCAATCCAGTAGAGCCCGGCAAACCACAGGCAGATGTCGAGCAGTCCGAGACCAACCACGGTCAGACCCATAACTGCACCACTTCGGAACGCGACTTGTAGGCCTTCGTTCAATGAGTTTTTCGCACCTTGTGCAGTTCGGGAACTGGCCAAGGTTGCGGTCCGCATACCGAACCAACCAGCAAGTCCCGAAAAGAAACCGCCCGTCAAAAACGCAAACGGTACAAGTTTCGATTGCGCACCGAAGACGAAGGCGACGATACCGAGAATGGCTCCCGTGACCATAAAGAACACGAAAACGACTTTGTATTGGCGGTTCAGGTACGCCCGAGCTCCCTGGCGAACGTGCTCGGCAATTTCCACCATCTTTTCGTCACCCTCGTCCTGGGCGACCATCCATTTGAAGAACTTCAAGGCGAAGTACAATGCGGCGATGGAACCGGCGAGGGCCACGCTCCACCAGAGTGCAACCAGGAACCCGTTCGGCTCAGTCGCGCCGCCAGACGCTGCAGCACCCGCCGCTTCATCTGCCATCGCTGGCAGAGCTTGAAGGAAAACGAGAAACAAGGCGATGAAAAGATACCGAAACAACACCGTAGGCCGGCCGTTGCCGTTGAAGAATCTCATCCTAAGACTCTGCTCCATTTCAAGTGGTTTTTTGTCATCCTGTCGACAGAATCTGGCGTGAACATAATGCCGGAATCAAGCGAAGACTCACAGCATTCGAATTTTCGCAAACTACCGGTACCAAACATGTTTTGTCCATGGACCGAGGCGAAAACTGGGGTATCGGGCAGAGTGTAGTCCGGGGCTTAAACATTTGTCAATAAACAGTTGTTCCAGAATGCGTGGAAATCGATCGAGTCGATTCCCAAGGGTGGAATCGCCGAGTCGAATGCAGGCCTGCCCGCCCGGAGATTACGCGAGCCGAGCCCTCATACGCTGACCTTATCAACCGTTTGGGCAAGTTGGTTGACAACCACGGGGTTTGGCGGCGGACCGAGACACAAGGCCCCCAGAGCCAAGGCGATTGGCGACGCCGAAGCCGTGGCCCTGCTTAGAAATTCCCAAATCGCCGAGAGAATTCGTCTTCGAGGAACGGCACTTTTCCTTGGTGCTCGATCCAGAGACGCTTCAAGGGGAATTCGCTGGGCGGCTGCTTTCCGGTCAATTCGTGGATCTTTCTCCACAGCATGACGGCGATCAGCCCTTCTTCGATCGTGAGATCGTCGAAGGCCATTTCGGGATTGTTGTCGAGCAGCGTTGCGAACTTTCTCATACCACTTTCCAACAACTGCTGCGACTTCACCAGATCGTAGTTTTCAAAGGCCTGTTGACCCAGGTAAATCTCTCGGTGTGCTTCGACCGTGTTGGGCTCGGTTTCGGAGAGGGCTTTGGCGCGCCAGGACCGATAGTTGGCCGTTTTTTGGTAGCGCTGAATCCAGTGGCGGACGGTATCTTCGTCAACGTTGGAATCCCTCGCCAATCGTGCAACGTCTTCTTCGGTTGCTTCCAATATGATGTTCGTTTCAGGTGCCTGGAACTCGGTGCGGCCGTAAACGCCAGTCCATTCGTCAAATCCCTGCTGCCAGGCCTCGCGTGTGACTTCGTCGAACAGACCTTCCTTTTGCAGCGCTTGCGCGTATTCGAACCAGGAATGTGGGGCCCGGGAACGGAACAACAGGCGTTGTTCGCGGTGTTGCTCGTACAAGTCTTCCGCATCGTTGGCGTCGAGATACCAGTCGCGGGCAACCAGGTAGTTGTCCTTACCCTCGGGGTTGATCAAGGGATCGATGCCGGTATTTTCGCCAATGCGAGGGTCGGGATCCTTCAATTTAAAGTATTCACGAAAATACTTCGACTCGTCGGCGATGCCGATTTTTTGTCCGAGGATTTGGCCGACGCCGTAGTACAGTTCGGGGTAGCGCTTGTTTCGCTCCGTTCCTCGCATGGAGAACTTTGCACCCTCTTTGACCCAAAAATAACGATCGGGCACTGCGTCCCATTCCGCAGAAACGTTGTACGCCAAATTCCAGCCGTGATATTCCCAGACTTTCAAAAAGTGGGGTTGGAGCATAATGATCGACTCGGTTGTCGCCCGCATCTGCCCCCAATTCTTCGTGTTCTTTTGCTCCTCCAAATCGAGCCACAACATGTTGGCCGCCAGACCGCGCAATCCGAGAAGCACGAGATTCATGGCGGCGCTCGACGGGTCGACATCGCCCAGGTTGTCATTCGCCAAACCGTATTCGTGCTGCATCGCGGACAGCTTTCCGCCACGCTCCTCAGCGCTGCCCGGCATTCCCAAGAAAATGATGGGAACAATCAGGACGACGATTCCAAGAAGATAAATCAACTTTCGCTGTTTCGAAGTCAGTGTGTTCATTTCGATTCCAGCTCCCGCATGGCAAGGCTGAAGTATCCAATGAGAACGCACGGCAACAAGTACGCAATCGTGACGACTAGGCTGGGTAACATTGCTGCCGACCATGGCACATCGAATCCGTTGGCGACATAGGGCGACATTCGAAAATGCTCAAAGTTGGGAATAAGGTTCTGCATGACCCACAAAAAATTCAGCAGAATCTGGTCGATAAACTTCATCGCATTTGTCAGCAACGATGCCGGGAGTTCCGACGTCGTATTGAGGTGGTGAATGAGTCGATACCACGCTTCCAATGGACCTCCGCCCTCTTGCTCGCCGGTGACCATTTTTTCCATAAAGCTGCGGAACGGCTGCCCCAGAATCAGAAATGAAAATGTCAACAGCACAGCGACCGGGCCTTTGACGAAGCAGCTTGCCGATACGGCAATGACGACAATAATCGAAAGCATCAGCCAAATTCCAAGAATCGCTTTCGAGTAACCAGCGAAAAACGAGCGGTCCGGCAGTCTTATGAACAAATCGGGCCGCGCCATTCCGATGTATTGGTTGGCATCGAGGCACTCGACGGCAATCTTGAGCGTCCCGTCGTAGACGAGATCTTCGAACAAGTCGACTTCTCGAAAATCCTGGGTGTCTTCATCAAAATACTGAAGCTTCCTCGGGATTTCGTGCAGATTCTGGGTGTATTCCTCGACGGTAAACGGTTGCAACGGTACCTGAAGGCCCGTTTCCGCGTTCATGATGTTGAGCCGGGCCAACAGTCCGCGATCCATATCCCCTTTGTGGGTCCGGAACGATTCGAATCCGGTTTCAATAATCAGCTTGTCGTCGAAGTCGTCGGCATCCATCCCTTCGAAATACCATAGGGCTCGGGATTTTGTGCCCCCTTCGATGTAATTGCGGAACTCCCAGATGTCGCCCACGTTGATGCTGTAATCGTATTCCAGACCGATGGCGTTTCTTTCGTCGCCTAGTCGGTTTGTGTATCGCAATTTCCCATAAATCGGTACCCGGGAGACAAGGTAGCTCGGGTCGGGGACTTGTCGCAGAATCCACACATAGCCAACCCCACCCATGATGAGCAGAATCAGTGTGCTGACAGATATGAACCCAATAATTCTTCCCAGGACGATTTCGCTGCGGCGGACCGGTTTTGTGACCACCGTATGCAACGATCGTGCTCGGATATCTTCAGGCAATCCCCAGCAGGCGAGAATCATGACAACGGGCAACACGAGCCATGTGATCGCCTTTAATACGAAACTGACGTAAACCTCGACCTGCAAGTCGGGCCGATCGGTTGCCTGCTGCAGGAACCAACCTGCAAACATAAACAAGACGGCGAACACCACGAAGACCATCAGCGCTTTTCGGCGCAGCGCCTCGCGGATTGTTAACATCGACAGTGCCCAAACTCGGCGTGGGGAAATCTGGGCGAAATCGCGGCAGCCCTTCTTGATTCCTTCGATCAGAGCCGCTGGCCCCGATCTTCCTCGTGATGCCAGCGACCAGATGACGGCAACAAGTGCAACGACAAACAACAAGCTGCCGACGGCAGCGATGTAGTGCAGCACCGCTGGAAGCAGTTCGTAGGGTTCGGGGTCGAAATCCATCGTTTAACTCGCGGGTTGCGCCTCGTCCGGTTTTTCGCTTTCGGCCTGCGAAGTTTGTTCGCCCGATTCTGCCGGTGTTTGCGATGCCGACTCGCTCGGCGACTGGCCATTTCCTTCGCTCGCGTCCGGTTGGGCAGCTTCATCTGGCAAGAACCGGCGTCCGGGACGCTCGACGCTTTCTTTCACGGTCTTCAGGAACAGATCTTCCAAACTGTTGGTCGGGTGGTCGATCGATTTGAGTTGTGCGTTGTGCTTCTTCAAGACTTCTTCGATATCGCGGACAACGGCATCGTCGAGGCGGGATGTCAGCAATTGCGTGACATCCTGTTCCTTGAGTAACTCATCGACTCGTCCGAGTTGCTTGAGTTCGCCTTCGTACAAAATCGCGATACGGTCACACACATCCTGCACATCGGCCAGCAAGTGGCTGCACATTACGACGGTCTTGCCTTCGTCCCGCAACTTCAGAATCATGTCCTTCATGTCGCGGGTACCGAGCGGATCCAAACCGCTGGTCGGCTCGTCAAGCAGGACCAATTCGGGATCGTTAATCAACGCCTGTGCCAATCCAATTCGCCGAGTCATTCCTTTCGAGTATTCTTTCAATTGGCGGCGACGTGCAAAATCGAGACCCACACTTTTGATTAATCGGTCGGTCTGTTCGCGCCGTTGAGACGCGGGCATGTCGAACAGCTGACCGTAAAAATCCAACGTTTCCTCGGCGTTCAAGAATCGATACAAATACGACTCTTCCGGCAAGTAGCCGATTCTCTCATTCTTTTCGACGTTCGAGGCTTCTTTGCCGAGAATCGAGATCTTGCCATCGGTCGGAAATAGAAGCCCCAGCAACAACTTCATCGTGGTTGTTTTGCCGGAGCCGTTCGGCCCGAGCAGACCGAAGATTTCGCCTTTGTTGACGTCGAGGCTGAGTGAGTTGAGAGCCAGAACCTTCTTCCGCCCCCAAAAGTCCCGGTAGATCTTCGTCAGATTACGAATCTGGATGACGGCATCGTTTTCCATGGAATTAGTTCTGATTCGAAATGAGGTACGGTCCCCGCCCACCGGTACGTTAAAGATTTACGCTCCGGTTGGTTCGCGCGTTGGGACGAAATCTCGAGACTTGCGAAAAAACAGGGCATTCCACAGGGGTCAATGGGGAAGTCCCCCCGCAGACCTCACAAGCCCGACACGGAATCTCCCTGTTCTGTCACTGTAAAATGCGGCTGCCTACGTTGCAAGATCGTCGCGGCAGGGAGCGGGCTGAGACGAGGATTTCCAGGCCGATTATGCTTCCTACGAAAAGAGTGCCGCGCGAATCGGCGGCATGTTTGTTGCAACCAGACAGGCGATGGCTGTGCGGCCGCCTCCAATTCTGTTCGAGGCCGCTGTTCCCCCCCTTATTTGGCAGTCAATCAGCGCGGGGGGCGGCATCGGTCAAACCCGGGCAGCGATGCACTTTGGCCCGATTGTTGTTTTCGCGGTGTCGGAGCCCTTTGTCACCGAGGTGCGGCCGATGGCAGTTAGAATTGTGAGATCCCCCCGGCGGGACTAAATTGAACGATAGCGCATTTATCACGTTATATCGGAAGAAAATCGATTTTGGGGGCCAACGCCTTGACTCAATGCCGAACGAAAATGGCTTACGTTTTGATAGCGATGATGGCCAGTTGTTGGGGGATGGTCGTCGCTTCGCGAACGACACAGGCACAAACATACGATCCGCCGATAGCGCCACGCTCGAATGAGGCAGAACTCGCCATTGGTGGATTTCGTATCCCCGCGAAAATGCGGGCCGAGTTGTTCGCTGCGGAACCGCTTGTTGCGAACCCGGTTGTGTTTTGTATCGACGAACAGGGGCGATTCTATGTCGCGGAAACGTTTCGACAGCAAAAGGGAGTCGAAGACAATCGATACCACATGAGTTGGTTGCTGGATGACCTCTCGTTGCAAACGGTCGAAGACCGCCTGGAGATGTTTCGGAAACATCTAGGGGATAAGGTCTATGAATACGAGCGTGAGCACGACCGCATTCGCGTCGTCGAAGATACCGATGGAGACGGAGTTGCCGACCGGTCGACGGTCTTCGCTGACGGATTCAACGACATTCTGGATGGGACCGGGGCCGGCGTGCTCGCACGGGGTGGCGACGTGTACTACACCTGCATTCCGCGGCTGTGGTTGCTCAACGATCAGAACGGCGACTTGCAAGCCGACACACGACAGGCTTTGCATCATGGGTATGGAGTGCGAGTTGCCTTTCGCGGGCACGACATGCATGGCCTTATCTTTGGGCCGGATGGCCGGCTGTATTTCAGCATCGGCGACCGCGGTTATAACGTCGAAACCAAAGAAGGACGCAAACTGGCACGCCCCGATACAGGTGCCGTCTTTCGATGCGAACCGGACGGCTCGAACTTGGAGGTTGTCGCCTACGGATTGCGTAATCCCCAGGAACTGGCCTTCGACGACTTCGGCAATCTTTTTACGGGCGACAACAACTCCGACAGTGGCGACGAAGCACGGTGGGTCCACATCGTCGAAGGGAGCGATTCGGGTTGGCGCATGTACTATCAATACCTCGAGGACCGTGGTCCTTGGAATCGGGAGAAGCTATGGCATCCCGCTTTCTCCGGGCAGGCGGCCTACATTGTTCCGCCGATTACAAACATCTCCGACGGTCCTTCGGGGCTCGTGGCTTATCCCGGTGTTGGATTGCCGAAACGATACGATGGCCACTTCTTCTTGTGCGATTTCCGCGGCACGACTGCGTTAAGTGGTGTGCGGTCGTTTGCCGTCGAGCCGAACGGAGCGTCGTTCAAGCTTGTCGATTCGCACGAGTTTCTCTGGTCGATCCTCGCCACCGATGTCGACTTTGGTTACGACGGCAGCATCTACGTCAGTGACTGGGTCAACGGGTGGGATGGACTGGGGAAAGGGCGGATTTACCGCTTCACACATGAAGAGGCGGGCAAGAACGAATTGGTGGCGAATCTTCCTACCCTCATGAGCAATGGATTTGGCGATCTGACTGACGATCGCCTTGGTGAGCTGTTGGGACATCCCGACAGACGAGTGCGTCAAGAGGCTCAGTTCGAGCTTGTCGACCGGTCTGCGGTCGATTTACTCAGAAACCTATCCAAAAACGGCGACAATTTGCGGACGCGGCTTCACGCCATTTGGGGGCTCGGGCAACTAGGGCGAGAATCTACCGACGATTTAGTTTCAGTGCTCGAATTGATAAGTGATTCCGAGCTGGAAGTTCGAGCACAGGCTGCCAAAGTGTGTGGCGAAGCGCAATTGCAAGAATCGTACGATCCGCTGATTCGGTTGCTCGATGATCCAGCCGCGCGTGTTCGCATGTACGCAGCATTAAGTCTGGCGAAGCTCGGCCGCGAGTCAGCTGTCGGACCGCTGCTGGAAATGCTGGCTCGCAATGCCGACCTCGATCCTGTCCTTCGGCACGCCGGTGTGATGGGATTGGTGGGTAGCCGAAATGTCAGCGCGCTGCGGGCAGCGGCCGATCATTCCTCGGCTGCAGCGCGAGTTGGTGCCGTGCTGGCGCTACGGCGATTACACGATCCGGGAATCGCCTTGTTCCTTCAAGACCATAATCCAGCCATCGTGTTGGAAGCCGCGCGGGCGATTCACGACGAATCGATCGACGAAGCTTGGTCCGACCTAGCTGCAGTTTCTGTGAATGATTCCGCTGACGACGCTTTGATTCGCCGAGTCATGAATGCCAACTTTCGACTGGGGCAGGCATCGGGTGCCGGCGTCATCACGAAGATTGCCGTCGACCGGCGGTATGCAGAGTCGATTCGATCCGAGGCGATGACCGAGCTGATGGAATGGACTGAACCTCCGCCGCTCGATCGCGTACTGGGATCGTGGCGGCCCGTGTCGAGCGATTCTCGCGATACGATTGAAACGACAGTCGCATCAATCTTTCCGGCGATTCTCGACCACGAAGACTCAATCCGCGAACAAGCGATCAATCTTGCGGCGCGATACCATCTCCAGAAGACCACTCCTTTGATGCGGTCAGTGTTTCACGACGAAAATGCCACCGTGACGGTCCGCGTGGCTGCGTTGCGAGCCTTGGACGGGCTCCGTGCTCCCCGTATGTCTGAGACATTGCATCAAGCCGTTGGGGATGATCACGCGCGCATCCGCATGGCCGCGAGGCGGATTCTGGCCAAGAGCGACCCCGAGGGCGTTGTTCCCGCATTACGTCAATCGTTGACGGTGGGAGAGATTATCGAACAGCAAGGGGCAATCTCGCTATTGACCGATCTCGAGATCGCCGCCGCCGATGCCCTTTTGGCAGAATGGCTAGATAAACTCATGCGGCGTGACGTCCCACCTGCGATTGAACTCGATTTACTGAATTCCGCCAGAAAGAGAAGCACGACGGAATTACTCGCGAAGCTCGACGAATTCGAATCGCGGCGAGGGGAGGGTCCATTGGCCGACTATCGCGAATGCCTCGAAGGGGGAGATGCGTCGCGGGGCTATGACATCTTTTTTGGCCGGAGCGATGCATCGTGCCGCCGATGTCACAAGGTCGGCGAGGAAGGAGGCGAAGTCGGCCCCGAACTGACGAAAATCGGTGCCGATAAAAAACGGGAGTACTTGTTAGAGGCCATCGTCGACCCCAACAAGCAAATCGCCAAAGGATTCGAAACGGCCATTCTGATCACCCTCGATGGCATGGTGAAGGTCGGCATCGTGAAGGAAGAAAGCGAAACAGCCGTGAATCTCATGACTGCCGACGGTAGCGTGATCACCGTGCTGAAGGAAGATATCGACGAGCGGGCGGTCGGCAAGTCGGCCATGCCGGAAGATATCTTTAAGCAGCTCTCCAAGGAAGATATCCGCGATCTGGTCGAGTATATGACGTCGTTGAAGTCAGCCGCTGCGGTTCAAGACGCCGGACATCGATAGCGCGGCCGATGAAGTGGTTCTAAGATCGGATTTAAGAGTACGACGTGAATTCCCCTGACGAAATAGAGCCCGAGGAAGTGTTCGATGTCGTGGACGAACACGACAACGTACTCAGACAAGCGCCCCGTTCGGTCGTGCACGCGGAACGATTGTTGCACCGGGCCGTCAGTATCTTCGTAATGAATTCGTCGGGACGCATTTTGATTCAAAAGCGGTCCGCCACGAAAGACGAATTTCCGCTGTGCTACACATCTTCGGCATCGGGCCATTTGAGTGCCGGTGAAACCTACGCGGAGGCGGCCCCGCGCGAACTCGAAGAAGAGACAGGGCTGACATCACCGTTGGAATTCCTGGCACAATTTCCCGCCAGCGAAGACATGGCGCGGGAACATACAGCGTTGTACCGAACAGTGACGAACGAGACGCCTCGCTTAGACCCCGAAGAAATCGAAAGCGGCGAATACCTGACGTTGGAAGA